>QMWS01000100.1 GCA_003661745.1 Thermoprotei archaeon
ACGCTCCGCCCTTCCCCCCTCAATGAGTACTATCACCGAAAATAGGAGGAGGATAAGCGATAGCACAGGCACGGCGAGTAAACTGCTAGACCACATGTATGCTAGCGCATCTACCCAATTCACTAGCAATTCTTTACTGCCTGCAGAACAGTTAGCGAGCGCTATGCCTATTATATCGCGGGTCAGTGATATTACCGTTGCTTCCCGAATGAACAAGTATGCTGACAGGATTAGTGAGGCCACCCCAATAACCACCCCAACTAATCCAATAATTTTCAGGCGCTTCATTAACGCAGCACCCCAGTAACCTCACATGCTTAATTTCCGCCTTACGCTCTTAACTTCTTCATTAAGAATCCATGGAGTATAGTAGCATTAAGATCTGCAGTAGCGGCTGCGACCAAAGCAATAACGCTCTTAGCAACGCTAATGCGACTCTTCAAGGCGTAACTCAATAAAGTTTAGATGTGTCAGGATCTCTATTCACTATATTACTAAAATTACTAAGATTATTGTGATGCGTAATTAGTACTTGCGGATTTAGTTTCGGGGAATGAAGAAAGGGAAGTTTGTAAGGTTAGGAAAAAGTAGAACAATTTAGTTTACTTACTTACATCTGGTCTAGATCTTGTGGTTTAGTTATGGTATTAGAGCTACCTTTAGTGCATTATACTTAGCTGCGTTTGAGAATATGTCATACGCCTTCATCGCCTCATCAAGTTTGAATCTATGTGTGAGAAGGGTTCTTGGGTTGAGTCTCCCTGACTCTACTAGCTTGAGTAGTGTAGGTATCGTGTAGGTATCAACTAGCCTAGTCCTTATGGTTACGTTGTGGCACCAGAGCTTTTCTAAGTGTAGGGTAGCTGGCTTACCGAAAACTCCAACAACACCTATGCGTCCTCCAGCCTTAACTAGCTGCGTGCACAGTTCAAAGCTCTCCGGTATGCCGACAGCCTCTATTACAGCGTCAGCTCCCTCGCCGTCAGTTAGCTCCATAACCTTCTTTACTGGGTCCTCTTCCGATGATACTATGCCCACGTCTGCACCGTGCTTTAGTGCCATCTCAACCCTGAATTTGCTGTACTTATCAATCACGATTATCTTGCTCGGGCTGTAGAGCTTGGAGAGCATCGTAGCTGACTGCCCTATGGGCCCAGCACCAACTACAGCCACTACGTCACCGGGCTTAACTTCGGCGTTTAAGACGCCACACTCATAGGCTGTCGGCAGTATGTCCGTTATGAATATTACGTCTTCATCTCTAAGCTCATCAGGTATCTTATATAGGTTGAAGTCAGCGTACGGTACCCTAACATACTCTGCCTGAGTCCCATTAATCAAGTGGCCTAAGATCCAGCCACCCCTACTGCAATGAGAGTACATCTGCTTCCTACAGTAGCTGCAGTAGCCGCAGCCTGTTATACATGAGATCAGTACCCTATCACCTGGTTTAACGCTCTTTACGTGAGTACCTACTTCCTCAACAATGCCGACCGCTTCATGACCTAGAATAGTCCCTGGCTTAACCTCAGGTAAGTCACCCTTCAAGATATGTAGGTCGGTACCGCAGATGGTGGTCATGGTTATCTTAACGATAGCATCAGTAGGTTCCTCAATTTTAGGCTTAGGGACATCAGTTAACTTCTTATCGCCAGGACCGTAGTAGACAACTGCCCTCATACTCAAGTGGAATTCACCGCTTTAAGCTGAGTCTCAGGTGACATAAGGCTGCGGGTGTGAAAGTACTTAAGGGTAAGTAACTTTAATAATAAGAGTGGATGAATCCACCATGCCGGAGTACGATAAGAGGAAGGTAATAAGGGTTGGTGAAAAGTCATATGCGGTCACTCTCCCAAGGAAGTGGTGCTCTGAGCTTGGAATTAAGCCAGGAGATGTAGTGGACTTAATCTACTACGGCTCATCAATAGTACTGAAGCCTGTACTAAAGGCTGAGGGCGGAGGAGCACGCGATAGGGGCATGCAGTTAATGCTCGATATGAGCAGAAGTAGAGATTATTTAATGAGGGAGTTAATAGCTTGCTACGTTGAAGGAGTCACCAGGGTTAGGATAAAGGGTAATGAGGCAGACGTTAGTAAGTTGGTTAATTACCTTCAGAGGAAGCTAATAGGGTTAGTGGCAGTTAATGAAGTATCATCAAGCTTTACTGACGTGATTTTTACCGATGTTTCAATTGATGTCAACAGCATACTGAAGAGGATGATGTCGATAATTAAAGTACTACTAACGAATCTGTATGAGCTAGTTGATGGTGCGAGAGACGATGTCTACTACTCAATAATGAGTATTGAGGACGAGATAGATAGGCTGTATTTTCTCGGACTTAGGGTATGTAAGGACCTATGCACTAAGTTGAGCGGTGAGGAGCTGCTAAATAGCATTGATGCAATATCCATATTGAAGGATATTGAGAATATAGCTGACTCATTACTTAGATGCACTGAAGTACTGAGGAACCTGAAGAAGCCCCACATAAGTAGTGCAGTAAAAATACTTAACTACATAGAGAAGGTAGTCATAGATACCCTGCATTCATGTAGCGAGAACGCCATTGAGAAAGCACTCAATATTTTAGCGAGTAATAATGAGTTAAGAGAATCAATTAAGAAGATAAGCGCTAGAGACCCCTCGCTAAATACCTTAATTAATGAGGCACTCCTAATCCTCAGCTTATGTCGCGATATAGCTGAAGTAACCATAGGTAAGTGCATTAGGAATAAGGCGTGTAGGTGCAAACACTTCTACCCGAGAATCGAAGCATGATCTTAGTGCTATGCTAACCCTGCTGTACCTCCTTAAGTACCTCGCTAAGTAGTGCCTCTCTACATGCATAGACGTTGTACGGATGTATGCTCTCGTAGCTCTCAGCTTCAACGAATATCCTCGTATTGCCTGGGAACCCCTCATTACTTAGCTTAGTGGCTATGTAATGTAGTGCGTACCTCACTAAGTCCTCGACAAGCCTAGGCTTCTCGAACGCCTTCTTAATGACTAAGTACTCGTCCATCCTCTTAAGCAGGCTATACGTAGGGGATGAGAATGCGTCGCGTGCTGCATTAACTAACCACTCAATCCTGGCTATCCTCCTGCACGTCGTTACCTTAATACTTAGTCTAGCTCTCTGGCTGTGACTGGGACTCTTATGTAGCTCCGTCTTCTCCATTACTGAGTACGTCGCCTGCGCTGATGGGCAGACAGTCATTCCTTCTAGGGAGACGCCCACAGTCCACTCAATATTCCCGTCCCTCCAAATGCTTATGCTTAAGTAGACATCTGCTGCCTCAGGCACCTTCTTACCGTTTATGTTCTCCTCATAGTAGTACGTAGTCCTAACAACTATTTCGGCCTTACGCGCGTGCTTATGCTTAGTTAAGAGCTTGCGGCCCACCGCCTCAAACAGCTTCTCGAGAGATACGTAGTGCCCCTGCCTTGCCTCATCTATTGCTTCGAGAATTACCTCCATGTTCCTAGACATGTGAATACCCCTTAAATCCCTAGGTAGGTCAACAAAGACATCTATCTCAACATCATAGAATAGAGGCCCTATGGGTGAGTCTATAGTTATTCTTCTGCGGACACCCTTAACACCTACGCGATCAATAGCTATCAGTAGCTCTGGCTCCGTTTCCTGAAGCTCAGGCATGTCGTTCATCAACGTACCCAGCCTCCCGAGGTAGGTTAAATTAGAGATAATTAAAGTTACTTAGGAGGTGACCGCATTGGTTAGAGCTAAAGTAGGTGTTGAAGGCCTTACATTCGATGCGTCTCACTACACTAAAGGTATAGCAGAGAAATGCATGAACCTCCACGGACACACGTTCAGAGTTAGCGTCGAGGTTGAGGGTGACATAGATCCAGAGACAGGTATGGTCGTAGATTTCAGCGCGCTTAAGAAGGTAGTTAAGGAAGT
>QMWS01000101.1 GCA_003661745.1 Thermoprotei archaeon
AAGAATTATCTTGGCGGAATCTCCTTCTAGGTTGAATCGGATTTCGCATCCAGCGGAGTAAAGCGCGCGTAGCTTGGCGTTTGGATTGAGGGTTAATCTAAGCTTGTTTGGAATTCTAGAGATGAACTTTCCATCTCCATTCTCTGAAGGCAGGATTTCCGCTACATTATATAATTCCACGCTATTATAAATCATGCAATAAGCCTCCGCATTCAGCTAGTTTAAAGCATCTTGGATGGAAAGACATCCAATTATTTATCTGTTATGCAATGGGGAGATTTGGATGTGGTTGATTCCAGCGCATTCTTTCTTCCCTAGCGAAATTTAAGTAGGGAAAGGGAGCCGTCCTCGGAAATAGCGGCTATCTCCATCTTATCGTCCCTATCGCTGTCAAGGGCGATTATTTGGGTTATGGATGCCTCCATAGCGTATCGCGCCTTCTCCTCCCCATCGGCATTGAGAACATAGATTACATTGCCGCCGCCGGCGATTATCTCTAGAAAATTATCTCCATCAATATCACCTAAGGCTATTGCCTGCACCTTGTCTCCAAGATCCATGCGCCAAACCCTTCTTCCATCACCCTTGAAAAGAAAGAGGCTGAAACTCGTTGATCCAACAATAATTTCCCTAGATCCATCGGCATCAACATCCGCGATGCATATTTTGGCTGGTTCTTCACCTGCATTCCGCATCCATTTAACCCTACCCTCGGAGCTGAGGACGTAGATGTTGCCGTCGGCGGAGGCGTAAATTATCTCCATCAACCCATCGGCATCAATGTCATCGGCGCAGACATCTATAACCCTCCCCTTCCCGAATGGAGCATAGTGTTTACGGGCTCCAGCAAACCTCCATTTCCTACTTCCATCAGAATTAAAGACCGTTAAAGCCAATTTAGTGCCAGCCAAAACCTCCATCTCCCCATCCCCATCAATATCGGCGGCGCATCCCACCGTGGAGGGCCAAACCGCCTCAGAACTCCAGAGGAGAGATCCATCATGCTTAAAGGCATAGTAGAGCCAGTTGGCTGCTCCAGCGATGATTTCCTCCCTTCCATCTCCATTGATGTCCGCTGCAAAAACTGTTGAAACGGATCCTAAACGCCCTATATGGCGTCGGCACCTATAGCCCCATATTTCGATTCCCTTAGAGTCCAGGAGATGAATTGTTGAGTCCTGTAGTCCAACAGCTATCTCCAATTCTCCATCTCCATCAACATCGCTCACCCCAATGGAATTCACTTTACTTCCAAAATCGCGCTCCCACATTTTTACGCCATCATGGCTGAAGACATAGAGTTTACCCTCCGAAGATCCGGCTAAAATCTCTTCAAATCCATCGCCGTTGAGGTCTCCCCTAGAAATGGAAGTAAATTTTTCTCCCGGCTTCAGCCTCCATCTCCAGAGGAGAGTAAGCCCATAATTTTCCTCAAATCTTTCTTCAACCCTCTTAACCTCTAAACTCTTCTCAAGAATTTTCTTTGAAAGAATGCTTCTCAGTTTTGAGGTGAAAGGCGTTTGCTTCAATCCTTTAAGGGAGATTTCATGTCTCCCGGCGTCAAGATGTTTTCTAACATTTATTAAGGCATCTTCTCCGGATTCTGGGGAGCTTGTCCTAAAAACTATTTCTACGGATGTGTTTGCGCTTATGATAGCCCTCTCCATATTGAAGTTAATGTTTATTGAGATGGGGAAACTGCTCTCAAAAGCGAATTCATTTGAGGATAAATGCGTAGCGTTTACTAGGGCAAGCTTGGAGGAGGCAATATAGTATATTGAGGCATCCGTTTCCAAAAATACTGATCCATCATCACCCCTTAGGCGGGATACATCTCCCTTTGGAGTAATCCCTATACAAGCCACCTCATCCTTCTCCTGAACCAAAATTTGATTTTCCCCAACCCTAACGGCGTTTTTCACGGGCTTATCTTCCTCACCTTCAAAAGCGTATAGGAGGTTGATTAACACACGTCTTTCCCTAGGCTTTAATTTGAATTTTGATACTTGACGCATTACATGCACCACTGGATCGGCGTATGGGTATCCCCTCCAGTTTTCACCAGCTTCAAAATCATCCTCAAATTTCAGCGTAGCTCCATCCAAATTCATTATGGTGAATTTTACGCCCTTCTGCTCGACTGTTAGGGAGTTCGACTCTTTTATCGGGGTTCCAACGGTTCTCCAAATTAGGTGAAAGTCATATTCGTTTTCCTCCCTAGCCTCCAATTCATCTACGACAGCGAAATATTTCTCTTTCACCCAAATTATATTCCGATACCAGTCGACACCATTATAACCCTTAGCTGAAGTCTCAGAGAAACCTATGTCTCCTAAGTCCGCGATGTTTTCAAGCTCACAGAATCTTGGGATAATGTCCGCCTCTCCATCCTTAAGGATGATGAGCGTGTTGTGATGCTTCATTTGACCAAGCCTATAGGAGCAGTCATCAAGCCATATGCGACCCTTATCGGTTATGCGTAAAATGGAGTTGCCGTCTGGATGCGCATGGCTTCCGCAGGAAAGCCCATCCAATAGAAGATATTGCCTCTCCGGATCATAGCTCTCTCTCATCACTATTTTATCAAAAGTTTTTTCAAACGGAGTCGCCGTTTCCTTCTCATAGACCTTAAAGAACTCCCTATCTAGCGGAAAGGCTATAACGCCTAAAAGATCAACTGGTTCCCTAGGCTCTAAATCAACCTCATATTCACATATTGGAAGCCTAAGTAATCTTGCCACCATGTCTGCTTTCCCAGCCGTCTTAAAAAGATCTTCAAAGGCTTTTCTTCTCTTAAGGAGAATCCATTGATATCTTCCATCCCTATAATAGTAGGCCGCGCACTTTAACACCGGTAAATCACTTAACGAGCCGTAGAAAGGTTCATTATCGCCGAAGGGAACTTGATAGCCGAGATTATCCATGCATATGATGGCGAGATCAGCGCTTTTCCTAGCATTTCCACTCTCAAAATACCTGCGATCACCCTTAACAAGGGAGTATCTCATCGTATGATATAGAGTGAACCACTGATAACCATTAGAATTCTCTATGGGTTTAAATGCTCCAATTTGCCCGTAAAAAACCTTGTCAGCCAGCTCTAGCCAAAATTCAGCCTCCTTAAAATCGGGATAATATTTAGAGAAGTATGTGCCAGCGTACGTTAAGCCTAGAGCTGCAAATGTCTGATGATTCTGCCTAACCCGATAAACCTCCCGGATCCGCCAAGAGGATTCACCTTCCTTCTTATACACCAACCAAGTGCATGGTGGAACATGCCTAACAAACTCGACAAAAACATTGGTGATTTTAAGCCTATCCTCCTCACTGAAAACAGGGCTTTCTTCAACCAAATCCCACGCCGGCATCATGCGGTAAAGATAGAAGTCGGCGTCAAATCCCCAAGGCCCCAGCTCCCTTCTGGTGCTTGTTATAGGTCCCCTATAGTAGCTCTCATACAAGTATATTAGACGCTTAAAGAGTTCAGCATACTTATCGCTACCACTTAAATAATATAGGAATCCCGCTAGAGCGATGTAGGGGGCTAGGTTTCCATGAGCCTCAGTCTCCATCGCCTCAACAGCCCTCTCCTCAATTCTCTGAATCAGCCGCTCCGTCGGCTTCATCACCTCAGCCGGAATAATTTTCTTAACGTCCTCGCCGAGAGCAACCCGGATAATTTTATCAACATAAACCGTCCCCTCCTCCCTGAATTTTAGGGATTTAATTAATTCTTCAGCACCCTTCCTAGCGCCCTCAACATTCCTTGAACCTATGAGAACAACGTTTCGCCCATCACCCCATGGGTCATGAATGGTTCTCAATTCAAAGCCATTTAAACCCGGAAAAAATCCGTCGGAGAATGCGTAGTAGAGGGAATAGAGATCCGCAATCACCTTATTGTTCATAATGTTTCCTACGGCTATTA
>QMWS01000102.1 GCA_003661745.1 Thermoprotei archaeon
AGTCCCTAATGACAGGTGTGTTCTATGGGCAATGAAGTAGCCCGTGAGAGGGGATTTCTCTATGACTGGGAGGTCGAGAGAGTCCCGGAGCACATGCTGAGGCCTTGGTGGGACATAGCATTTGTGCAAGTGGGCCTATGGCTTTCTGGATTCATGCTAATGACTGGCGGTCTGCTAGCTGGCTCCGGGTGGCCGTGGTATGACGTCCTCGCATGGCTGATAATAGGATGTGCATTTAATTTAATACTCTATATCCTAGTGGGTCATGTAGGTGTTAAGGAGAGAGTACCAATAGCGTACATAGCCGAAAAGTTCTTTGGTAAATGGGGTGCTAAGGTATTTAATTTCCTAGTACTTGCTGGCACCCTAGCATGGGGCGCGCTAGGCATCCACATGCTCGCTCTTTCAATAACTGACCTGACCGGCATGAACATATACATCACAGCTTGGGTAGCAGCGGTATTCGTGTGGCTGTCGTCAGTAGCTGGCTACAAGACGGTATCGCTGCTCTCGAAGATAATAATACCTTGGTTCCTGGTGTTCCTGCTCTTCATCACGATATACTACGGGTTCCAGGTCAATTGGGCTGCATGGGGCTTTAAGGCAAAGTACGGAGCTGTGTTCCCGACGTTCTGGGACGGTGTTACGTTCGTGGTAGGGCTGAACATTATGGCTGCGTTCCTGCAGCCTAACTCGGCGAGATACGCTAGGTCGACTAAGGACTTCGCTAAGGCGTCCACGCTATCCGTATTCTATGGCATGATAGTACTGACCTTCCTTGCCGAGACTCTCGCTGCCTACGCATTAAAACCTGATGAGCCGTTTGCCGACCCGTTCCTAATAGGTATGAGGACCATGGGCGCTGTAGGCGGGATCCTAGTATGGCTCCTGATCTGGACCACAGCAGATAACGACTTCTGGCACATATCGCTGAGCACGGTACAGCTGTACCCGAAGATTAAGCGCTGGATCTACGACACAGCTCTAGTAGTCGCTAGCGTAATCATAATATACTCAGGTATACTGTACAGGTACACAGACTTCGCTACGTGGCTAGCAATCATATGGCCAGCAATACCTGGAATAATCATAGCTCACTACTACCTAATACCTAAGCTCGGCGTAGACATTGACGTACTAGCTAAGAGAAACATAAAGGTTAACTGGGTAGGCTTTGTTGCTTGGGCTATCGGTGCGGCAGTAGCTTACCTGATGAAGAGCAATGCGATCCCGCTGCCTGAACTAGGAGCTTTAGCGGCTGCTCTAGTGGTATATGCGTCCCTAATGATGGTTTATAGAGGGAAGGAGGTTAAGGGGTGATGGCGCATGGGTAAGGCGGAGAAATTAAAGAAAATTAGGTACATGGGCCTAGTACTAATGCTAGTAGGCACAATCATAGGCCTATTTGTCTTCACAACGGCCCCACTATCCCCAGCATTCATGGCCTACTTCACCGCAGGCACAGCAATATTCATAGTGGGGTCGCTGCTCTTCATGGCGTACGAGGTATTCGTGCCGGAGTTCTGGAGGGGCGAGTGGGCGCCAGGGCCAGGCCACGAGTACCCGCCTGATGGGGAGTAGTTAGCGCCAAGTGATTTTATAAGGAAAACACATTTTTTGAGTAAAAGCAGCTTAAGGTGCCTCAGCTCAATTAAATAACTCAACAACTTAAATGCAGCAAGCGGACGCGGACTCCTTAAAGACATTCAAATGTTGCTATTAATGATTAAAAGTTTACAATACGATGGGTTCTAGGTGATGTATACTGGCTACTAAAGAACTAAATCACCAGGAACTAAAGGACATAATCTATGGTGCTGCATTTCTAGGCGCTGGAGGTGGGGGCTCCGTAGTTCAGGGCATGGCTATGGTTAAGGAGGTAGTCGACTCCGGGAAGAGGGTAGTGCTTGTGGACTTAGAGAGCGTTAAGGATGACGGGCTAGCAGTTGTCTCAGCTGGCATGGGGTCTCCTGCAGCAGCTAAGCACGGCTGGAGAAACGAGCACTTACCTGCTTTCGACCTACTTGAGAAGTACTTAGGTAAGAAGGTAGATTACGTAGTGCCCATAGAGATTGGCGCAGGAAACATTGCTGTGCCGCTCCATACCGCAGCCTTCAGAGGTAAGTACCTAGTTGACGCTGACGGTGCTGGCAGGGCGATACCTGAGCTCGAGCTAACTACATTCGAGATATACGGAGTGCCTATCTCACCCATGGCTATAAGTGATTGGGAGGGTGACGGAGCAATACTCTTCACTAAGGACTCGCTCAAAGCTGAGCGCATAGCTAGGCAAATAGTCGTAGCTTTTGAAGGTTGTGCAGGCATAGCGCTCTACCCGATGAGTGGTGCGAAGCTGAAGAACGTTGTCATTCCAGGCACTCTATCACTTTCTCAGAAGGTGGGTTCGCTGCTGAGAAAGGTTAGAGAAGAGAACTTAGATGTGTGTGAGGTGCTGTCGAAGGAGCTAAGAGGCTACGTACTAGGCGTAGGGAAGGTTACTAGCAAGACCCTCGAAATGAGGGGAGGCTTCGACTTCGGGGTAGTGGAGGTGGAGCTTAAGGGTGGCGGCAAGCTCAGAGTTCACTTTAAGAACGAAAACATAGTTGCTGAACGTGACGGGAAAGTGATTGCTGTAGCACCTGACCTGATATGCTGGGTAACTACTTCAGGCGAGCCGCTAACTAACGTAGATGTCGATAAGGGCATGGAGGTTGCCGTCATAGGTCTGAAGGCTCATGAGAGGCTGAGAACCGAGAAAGCTCTAAGGGCCTTCAAGCACCTCTACAGTGAGGTAGGATTTAATATAGAGTACAAACCTATCGAGGAACTAATTAAGTAGGTTTTTCTCTTAATGATTTTTATTCTTCAAAAACTACATTTAAGTTCATTAATCTAGCTAGGTAAGTGAGCTCCTTAGTCCAGTCACCGTAAACCATAACTCTGTGAAGCGGCGCTTCGTAGTTCCATAGTATCTTCTCTACGTTCTTAGCAAATGTCTTAACTTTCGTCCTGCAGGCCAGCTCAATTATTGGGACGTCAGCTATCTCTGCCCTCCTAATTATGAGCTTCTTGAAATCTGAAGATATCTGAGCTATCGTGACTACCTGACCTACCTTAAACTTAGTCCTTATAGCCGCAGGCTTTCCAGTTTCGTCGTGGAGGTCTATAGCGTATGGCTCGCCTCTACTGCTGTAGCCAGCCATCTTAGTAGGTGCTGTACAGTGAGCGTAAGTTACTGACCCATCCTTAAAGTCGAATACTGGGTCATTGATCCAGGCCGGCCTGCCAGCTAGGTACTTGAAGATTATCTGAAGTATGAGTGAATTCAAGTCTGCTTCGCACGCTGCAGGCACTCCCTCGTCGTTGAGGAGGGTTATCGCAATACATGGAGTTACAGGGAGCGCGTTGAGGTCTTCTAACATGATGGTGAAGTCATTTATGGTGAATGCTGTAGCTCCCTTCTCCTCAATTAACTTCTTGGCAGCTAGGTAGAGCTTGACCCCATTAATGATGTCGCCAACCTCAATACCCTCCCTAACCCAGTATGCTCCATCAATGAGTGACTTAGCTATTGCTCTAGCCTCACCTTCATCTACTTCTGCAAACTTCTTTAAGAGCTCCCTGTAGTCTATGAACTCGAGGTTCAGTACCTCCCTAATCTTCTTAAAGTACTCTTCGTTGTACACTCTGTCCCCAGCGTAAATTTCTGAATGATGCAGTTTTTCTAGGGATAACTCACTGGGTGTCGATACGATTAGTACCTTGGTTCTTTTAAGCTGTACGAATGAGTGGAGCACCTTAATAGCTCTGATCAATTCACCCTTATCGCTCGATGTTACAGGTAGGATGGGCCTCCCTTCCTTAATA
>QMWS01000103.1 GCA_003661745.1 Thermoprotei archaeon
CAGTCACTATACTTCAATGATGCTAAGTTTAAGGATTAGCCCTCTGAAGGAGCTGGTGATAGGTAATGAGGAAATACATAATAAGGAAAATTTTTTCTTTCATCATATGCATCCTCGCTGTAACTTTATTTAGTTTCTCCTTACTTCACCTCATTCCTGGAGATCCCGTAAGGTATATTCTAGGTGAGTTCGCTACCGAAGAACAGTATCAGAAACTTAAGCATCAGTTAGGACTAGATAAACCCATACATGTGCAGTTCATTAACTGGCTCACAAACATAATATTGAGGGGGGACTTCGGTAAGTCACTAGTGAAGAATGTCCCTGTTAGCCAGTTAATAGGTGAGAGAATTGTCTATACACTTCAACTAACAGGAACCGCATGGCTTATAGCGTTTGCTCTAGGCATACCGCTAGGGATTGCTGCAGCATTGTACAAGCAGACAGCTGTAGACTATACAGTCATGGGTCTCGCGGCTTTCCTAATGTCGATGCCGTACTTCTGGCTTGGTCTTGTGCTAATGCTGATATTCGGTGTTACGCTCAAGATCCTCCCCATTTCAGGGATAGGTGATTGGAGGAACTTAATCCTGCCCTCACTAACTCTGGGACTTCCTCAGGTAGCTGTTATAGCTAGACTCATGAGAGCCAACATGCTTGATGTGCTGGATAAGGATTACATAATGACTGCTAAAGCTAAGGGACTACCGAACAGCCTTGTAGTATTCAAGCACGCACTAAGGAATGCACTCATACCTATTGTTACATACATGTTCCTTCAGATCCCATGGCTATTTGGTGGAGCTGTAGTTACGGAGACCATCTTTGCTTGGCCAGGGATGGGTAGGTTACTGGTAATATCGATTCTGCAGAGGGACTACCCAACGGTTCAAGCGTTGGTCTTCCTGATAGGTACATTAACAGTAATAGCTAACTTCGCTGCAGACTTGGTGTATGCCCTCATAGATCCTAGGGTTAGAGTGATGGGTGAGGGAGCGTGACGGAGGGAGAGCGTAAAGCTGTTGGAGTTAGCATGTGGAAATTAACGTGGAGAAGATTCAGGAAGAATAAGCTAGGTATGGCTGGGCTTGTAATGATATGTATCATTGTCACGATAGCTGTACTTGCACCTGTAATAGCGCCTTATTCACCTATAGAGCAACATCTTGAGGATAGATTACAACCACCGTCATCTAAATACCTTTTCGGTACAGATGAACTCGGTAGAGATATCTTCTCTAGGGTGCTCTATGGCTCCAGGATAGCCCTTAGTGTTGGTGTCTTAGTAGCCCTAATATCAGCAGCTATAGGCGTTACTCTAGGCCTGGTCTCAGGCTATTACGGCGGGATAGTTGATGAGGTAATAATGAGGATCGTGGATATAGTATGGTCCTTCCCTTCACTAATCCTGGCTCTCGCCATAGTCTCCATACTAGGGCCTGGACTAATCAATGCCATGATAGCTATAGCGCTCACTATGTGGGCTAGCTACGCGAGGATAGTGAGAGGTGAGACTCTCTCCGTGAAGGAAGAGCCATACATTGAGGCAGCCAGAGCTATAGGTGAGAGCGATATCAGAATTCTTTTCTCATACATCCTACCCAATGTTATGTCGTCAATCCTAGTACTGATAACATACAACATCCCCTCAGCAATAATCATTGCTTCATCACTGAGCTTCCTTGGGCTGGGAGCTCAACCACCAACACCTGACTGGGGTCTCATGCTCTCGACAGCTAGAACATACCTGACCATAGCGCCTTGGTACTCCATATTTCCGGGTATTGCCATAATGTTTACCGTACTCGCCTTTAATTTCATAGGTGACGGTTTAAGAGATGCAATACAGCCTGAGAGGGTGAGTTGAGATGAATTACGAGACACTCCTTAAGATCGAGGACCTTTACGTTAACTTTAGAACAGATGAGGGTATAGCTAAAGTAATTGATGGTATCTCGCTCAGTATCAGGTATGGTGAGGTACTTGCACTTATGGGTGAGACGGGTTGCGGTAAGTCAACTGTAGCTAAGTCCATTCTCAGATTATTACCTAAGAATGCTGAGGTCAGGGGTAAGATCCTATTTAAGGGGACTAACTTACTCGACCTTCCAGAATCCGAACTTAGGAAGATCAGAGGTAAGGAGATAGGCATGATCTTCCAGGAGCCCCTAACAGCCTTAAACCCTGTGTTCACTATAGGTAATCAAATGAGTGAGGTATTCAAGATACATAAATTAAGAGTTAAGAGAACTATACAGGATGAAGTTATTGAACTATTAAAGAATGTTAGGATACCTGACCCGCGGAGAAGGTACTACTCCTACCCCTTTGAGTTGAGTGGTGGTATGAGGCAGAGAGTAATGATTGCTATGATGCTTGCCGGTAGACCATCACTACTCATAGCTGATGAGCCAACGAGCGCTCTTGACGTAACTATTCAGGCACAGATACTTAAGCTACTCATGGACTTAAGGAACGAGTATAACATGTCAATACTTCTCATAACTCATGATCCAGGAGTAGTTGCTGAAATGGCTGATAGAGTAGCGATAATGTATGCAGGGCAGATCGCTGAAGTAGGCCCTGTCAAGGATATCTTCCTGAATCCTCAGCACCCGTACACTAGGGGCCTCCTAAGGGCCCTACCACTAGGTCACAAGGATGAGAGAGAATTAGAGAACATTCCAGGAAGGGTCCCAAACCTCATCAACCCCCCACCTGGATGTAGGTTCCATCCGAGATGCCCTTACGCAATGGAGAAATGCAGGAAGGTGAAGCCCAAACCTGTTATGGTTTCTAATGAGCACCTCGTCTTCTGTCACTTATTCGGGGGGTGAGTGTTTTTGGTTGGAAATGACTTAATAATTGTTAAGGACTTAAAGAAGTACTTCCCGATTAGAACTGGATTGTTTAGGGCTAAGGGTGTTTTTGTTCGTGCCGTCGACGGTGTATCCTTAACTATAAAGAGGGGGGAGACCTTCGGTTTAGCCGGTGAGAGTGGTTGTGGTAAGAGTACGTTTGCTAGGCTACTCCTAAGGCTTATAGAGCCTACTGCGGGAAAGGTATTATTTGATGGGATAGACCTATTCTCATTAAGTAAGAAAAAATTGAGGAAGCTTAGGAGGCGTATGGGCATCGTATTCCAAGATCCTAAATCATCACTTAATCCGAGAATGACTATATATAACATCCTGAAGAGGCCTCTAGAGATACATGGTATCGGTAGTAGTAAGGAGGAGAGGTTAAACATGATTATAGAAATTCTAGAGAAGGTCGGTCTAGGTGAGGAACACCTGAATAGGTACCCGCATGAACTTAGTGGTGGTCAGCAACAGAGAGTCAGTATTGCTAGAGCTATAATAACTAAGCCTGACTTCGTAGTCCTCGACGAGCCAACCTCAGCTCTAGACATCTCAGTCCAGGCACAGATACTTAACCTTCTCGTTAAGCTACAAAGGGAGTTCAAACTTACTTACCTCTTCATAACTCATAACTTGATGGTACTGCAGTACATCAGTGATAGGGTAGGGATCATGTACCTAGGTAAAGTTGTTGAAATCATGAGCACTAAGAATGAGCTAAACCTAGGTAAGGTATATCATCCCTACACAGCATTCCTAATGCTTTCAATCCCTGCGGTAGATATTAGGGAGAGGAGGAGGAACAAGATCATAGTGCCTGGTGAAGTTCCAAGCTCCATTAATCCACCCTCAGGCTGTAGATTCCATCCGAGGTGCCCATTTGCTAAGGAAGTATGTAAGAGTAAGGAGCCACCAATATTGGAGATCAGGAGGGGACACTACGTAGCCTGCCACTTCCCGTCAATTACAGAGGAGAAACTCAC
>QMWS01000104.1 GCA_003661745.1 Thermoprotei archaeon
AGTATTAATGAGCCAGCACCCTTCCTTAAAACAAACATTCTAGGCATATTCAATATCCTCGAAACAGCTAGAAGACTGGAAATACCATTGGTAGTCCATATTAGTACTGATGAGGTTTACGGTGATCTTTGGGGCAGGGAGCCAGTAGACGAGGAGGCCCCATTCAAGCCTAGTAGTCCTTACTCCGCGAGCAAGGCTTCTGGAGACCTATTATGCCAATCCTATTGGAGAACATACAAACTACCAGTAATAATCGTGAGGCCATCAAACAATTATGGACCATACCAGTACCCTGAGAAGTTTATACCCAAGATAATTATACGAGCACTTCATGACAAACCCATACCAGTTTATGGTAGAGGTGATCAGGTAAGAGATTGGCTATATGTAGAGGACTTTGCTGAAGCACTAGACACGGTGATAAATAAGGGTTCTAGGGGTGAAGCATACAATATACCCGGGTTCAATGAGAGAAGGAACCTAGAAGTAGCAGAAACAATACTAGAGCTAATGGGTAAACCACTATCACTAATAAAACACGTAGAGGACCGACCAGGACATGACCGAAGATACGCTATGAGGGGAGACAAGATACTAGCACTAGGATGGAAACCCAAGACACCATGGGTTAAAGGCCTCGAAAAGACCATCAAATGGTACCTTACCAATGAATGGTGGTGGAAGCCCTTGCTAAGTGATAATTATTTCCAGCTTGATACACCTTGGAAGAAAAGGTGAACTAAGCCATGAAGATTCTCGTAACTGGTGCAAGTGGTCTACTTGGTAGTAGACTCGTTAGAGAACTACTATCTAGGAACTACGAAGTAATAGCCATATATAATCGGAACCCTATACTAGTAGACCATGAAAGACTGGTTAAGGTGAGATTAAATATAGTTGATAAGACATCACTAGAAGACCTCATCCTGAAAACCAAGCCCGACGTAATAGTACATGCAGCAGCCTACACGGATGTTGATGGATGTGAACGAGATAAAGCATATGCTTGGAAAGTGAATGTTGAGGCTACACGTAGTATTGTTCGTGCCGCCCGTGTAGTTAAATCACACTTAATCTATGTTTCAACAGACTACGTATTCGACGGTGAGAAAGGGTTATACAAGGAAGATGATGTTCCTAACCCGGTAAACTATTATGGGCTTACGAAGCTTGTTGGAGAAGAACTTGTACGTGCAAGTGATCTACTCTACACCATTGTTAGGCCGAGCGCTATCTATGGTGTAGGTGGGAGTAAGAAGAGCTTCGCAGAATACGTTGCCGAGAAGTTATCCCGTGGAGAAAAGGTGTACGCACTAGTAGAACAATATGTCTCGCCAACACATAATACTCTGCTAGCAATGGCTATAGCAGAAATAGTTGAGATGAGGCCAATGGGTATCCTACACGTAGCTGGAGAGAGAATGAACCGCTACGAATTCGCAACCAAAATAGCAGAAGCTCTGGAACTACCAGTAGAACTAGTAGAGAAAGCAAGCGTTAAGGACATGAAGTACTGGGTAGCCAAGAGACCAAGAGATTCAAGCCTAGACACCAGTAAAGCCAAGAGTTTACTCAAGACGAAATTCTATGACATTAGCCTAGCACTAGAGCTGTTCAAACAGGAATGGCTAGAAGCTAAAAGTAGGTGAAACCCCGTGCCCTTGAAGTGTAGGGTTAGAGAACTCTGGTTACCGGGCATGAAGTTGGTAGAGATAGAGAGGTTTGTTGACGAGCGTGGCTTGTTTCATGAGCTTATGAGGAGTGATTGGAGGGAGCTCCTAGGAGACGACGTTATAGTCCAAGTAAACATGTCTGTAACCTATCCAGGGATGATACGTGCATGGCACCGCCACCTACGAGGACAAACAGACTACTTCTTCGTAGCTAAGGGCTCAGCAAAAATATGTGCATACGACGAAGAAACACAACACCTAGTAGAGGTTGTACTAAGTGATGCTAAACCACAGGTACTGCGAGTACCAGGACACTACTGGCACGGATTCAAAGCACTGGGGACAGAACCAGTATACCTAGTATACTTCACAACAAGACTATACGACTATCAGAACCCCGATGAAGAAAGAAGACCATGGAACGACCCAACAATAAAACCAGTAAAAATCAATGGTAAAACAGATGACCCAAGATGCAATAAGCCATGGAACTGGAACTATCCACCACACAAATAGTTTTTCTCTACAACCCTTACCTAGTTCAAACCAATGCATGTGGTGAGCATTACACTATCGGAATATGTTTACCAACTTGCTTTAATTTTAAGATACAGTAAATGTTTCCTTGAATACTTGAATAGTTTTGCTAGGAATAGACATTGTTAGATGTCTGATACATCGTTACGTAATACAGAGTATTGTTTATTATGCTATTGTAGGTGTTGTAATAGCAGTGAATATTAGGTAGTGTTTGTATAAGTAAAGTATGGGATAGGTATGACGACTGCGATTAAGGTTAGTAACAGCAGGAATATCCATATATCTAATACTGTGATTAAGAGGTTTAAGATCGGGATCGATGTTGAGAGAAGTTTTATTAGACTACGTAAGGTGAGGATTGGAAATACATTAGCACCGCTAGTGGTGAGGGATTTTGGTAGTCAAATAGTTTTTGAGGATCACGAAGGGTTAATTGTGTATTGATGTGTAGTGTAGAGATCATGTATCTAGTGGCTAAATTGCTACAGTTTCTAGGCTCAGTACTTCTATCGGGAGTAACTATCTATACATTGTGGTCGTACTACAGTATAAGGTCGAATTTAGTGAAGCTGCATTCATATGCATATAAGAGACCATTAGTTATTCCCAAGGATTACGATGAGTTCATCGAAAGACTAGCCAATGTGCTTGACCAACTTACTGGAGGAAGGAGGGTGGAATCACTATTGATACTGGTAGTTATAGGCTTCGTTATGCTCGCAATAGGCCTTATCCTAGAGTTCTTAGTTTAATTAAAGACATGCGATTAAGATTCTCTAAATGCACAAGCCTAGGATGACGGTTAAGGTTTATCCATGAGTGTACCCTGGGGTGAGGAGGCTTCTTGAAGCGCTTGGATGCAAGATAATTGTGGCCCATGAATTAGGTGTTCCAGCTTGTATGACTTTATTCTAGAAGCTCTTTACCGAGAGCCCAAGGGCACTAGATAAAATCAAGCAAATCGCTGAGCCAGTATACTTTGTATTAGCGACGACCGAAATAACTGAGATGATACTTGGTTCAAGGGGCCAGAGTTGACATAGAAGAGCTTGGGAAGACAATGATAACCATAGTAGACCACGCATTAACAGCTATGATGAGCCTTCTATCACCATTCATACATGGAGTATCTGCTAAACTCCTAGGAATAGGGGACAAAGACAACGAAGGCTACATACAATGCCCAGACCCTGGGAAGCCATATACATGTGGGGGAACGGTAGTATTCAAAGTTAGGAGGTTATCAGAGTCTTTTGATAAAAATACATAGGCGTGTGAACTGATATCGTTATTTACAGCTTTAATAACAGGGATGTGTTAGGGTTATTTATGCTATAGTTCAAGGATTGTAGGGTTAGGTTGTGTATTGCTTTCTTAAAGTTTTATTAAAGGATTGCTGGGATGTTCGGTTTCTTTGCCTTTGCTTTTAGTATTATTTTAACAATGTGATATACCGTGCTTATGATACACATCGTTGCAGTATATATGAATATGAATCTAAATAGGCTATTTAAGGATTCTTTGAATACTGTATGTAGTCTTAATTCACTACTAACTAACATGGGTATGACTATGAAAGCCGATATCAAGAACAACATTGTTAATGAGAACATACG
>QMWS01000105.1 GCA_003661745.1 Thermoprotei archaeon
AATCAGCGATGTCTGGGTTTTCAAACGCCTCTATTATTTCAGTGGTTACTTTCTTCTTACCCATCTTGAAGCTCTCTAGCGCCACCATATTAGCTAGAAGTACTGCGTAAGGACAATAGGGGCATAAGGGTGTTACAATAACCCTTATTCTTATCTCGCAGTCAAGATCTCCTATCTTCCTGATAATATCTCTGCTTAATCCCGAATCCCCTGTGCTTATCCTTATGATTGTTTCAACCAAGCCACGTATCTCTTCGCCTGCTGGTACGCCAACATAACGTATGGCACCGTCAAGAAACACTATGGTAGGCACTCTCTCAATGCCTAATTTCCTGGATAACTCCTTATTTTTGGATCGGTGGACTACCACATGCTTAAGCAGATTCTCCTGATTAGAGCGCGGACTGGCTTTAGACAGGATATTCATAAGCTCTACAGCCTCATTGCAGAACAGGCAGTTATCGTCAACAAAGGTATAGGCAGTGACTTCGCTATGCATATCAGATAGGGCTTCAGATAGTGCTCTTAACTCCTCACTACTGAACCTAACAGCTAGTAACTCTTTTAACTGACTTACTTCGTCGTTGGTGAGATAGGCATCTTCACTCACTTTACCACCAACCCTAAGGAATGTGCTTAGGAATCTTTAAAGCTAATTCACTCATACTGCGGCACCTACGATTCATCCCGTAGAGTAATTATGTATTTTTCTGGCTTTTCCCACCAAGATTCGGAAGTTAAGTCTAAGTCCATATAAGCAGCGCTAGCATTGTAGTATGGTGCCCCGACTCTGCTAAATAGTGTAATGACTTTCTTATTGTGGTTTAACTTATAGCCCATATTAGCTGGTTCATGACCTCGCACGACCATTTTTAGATTAAACCTATGGAGAACCCAGTAGGTAACTTTAGTTCCAAATAGATAGCCGGCACCTCTAGGTGACGGTAATGAAACAATATTATGATCTATGGGATCGTTCCAAAGGACTTCAGTGAGAACGAGGCTCTGTTCAGCTGCATTTCTCCCTATCAGGTACTCGTGAATGCTGTTCGTCTTTTTGTACGTAATTGTTGGTAAGCCGCCATGAAGCATTAATATCTCTTTTTCAACTACTAGAGCGTAGGGTAACACATCGAATATCTCCATAAATAAATCATATAGTTCTACGCCCTTACTATAGCCGAACCTCATAATGAGTTCTTCAGGAAAATCGTGCGGTGATGGTATCAGGAACCTCGGTGGCTCATGATTACCCCGTAGGGCGTAGACTATATCAGGGTACCTAAGCTTAAGCTCAAGAACGGCAAGTATTGTTTCTAACTGATTAGGTCCTCTATCGATGTAATCCCCTAAAAACACTACTAAGGTCTCCTCAGACTTCATGGTCTGTAGCGAGATCCGTGAGAGAATTTTTGATAGAGTTGTTAGATCCCCGTGTATGTCGCCTATAATGATGCAGCGTGAAGGAGACTTCAGTATGGGGACTTTGCCCTTTTTACTTAACTCGCTAGCCAGCAAGTCCTTGTACTCCCTAAGCTTGCTTGCTAAGTACTCAGCATTTTCGGTTAAGCCTGTTATGTAAGATATTATACTACTTAGGGTGTTGAGAGCCATTCTCCCTTAGCCTCCTAGTGATTAATTCGTAAGTAATCTGTGGATCCGCCCTACCTTTAGTCTTCTTCATTACTTGTCCGACTAAGTAATTAATAGCTTTTGGATTCCTCTTAGCGTCCTCTACAGCTTTCGGATTCTCCTTGAATACTTCCTCTACTACCTTACTTAGGTAGTCTAAATCCATAATGCTTGTGTAACCCTTAGTTATGAGGTCATCGGGGTCTATGTTCTCAGATATGATCCTCTTAATGTAATCCTTGAGGAGTTTCGAACTAAGCTTCTTCTCCTTGAGGTATTTCACCAATTTACACATTCTATCGGCCGTTAGTCTCCTTAATCCTTCCTCAACTGTGAGATCAAGCTCGTCTACCCACCTCAAGAATTCATTGACTAGTATTGACGCTATGATGTCTGCGTTATTGCATTTTCTTACGATATTCTCAAATGCGTCAGCTAGTGCCTTACTTCTAATTACTATAACATGTGCTAGGTATCTGGATAACTTATACTCCTTCATAAACCTACTTATCCTATCATCAGGTAGTTCAGGTAGTGACTTTCGTACTTTCTCAATAAGTTCCTCAGTTATAGGTATCGGAGGTAAGTCCGGATCCGGGAAGTACCTATAGTCTTCCTCGAGTTCCTTAGCCCTACTACTTATTGTGATACCCCTAGTCTTATCCCAGTGTCTAGTTTCTCGAGAAACCCTGCCTCCGGACTTAATAATGGCTGCCTGCCTAGCTATTTCATAGAGTAGTGCTTTCTCAACTTCTTTCGGTGACCCTATGTTTTTAATCTCAACTCTTTCGGCTCCCTCGATAGAGACATTAGCGTCTACTCTTATGGCTCCCTCTAGGTCCGGGTTCGTAACCCCTAGATGCTCTAGTATGGATGTGAGTTTATCAATAAACATTCGAGCCTCTCGCGGAGATTCGATATCTGGTTCAGTCACGATTTCTAATAACGCTACTCCAGATCTATTATAATCTATTAGTGTGTATGGGCTGGTGGCCATTGAGCCAGTCGGGTATATTATCCTCCCAGGGTCCTCCTCTATATTTATCCTCCTAATTCTGACTACCTTAATTGAGGAATTACTTTCGATCTTGACGTAACCTCCCTTAGCTATGGGTAGCGAGCCCACACCATCATACTGGGATATCTGATAATTCTTAGGTAAGTCGGGGTAAAAGTAGTGTTTACGGGTAAACACTAATAGCTTACTTACCTGCGAGTTTAGGGCTAGCGCTACCTTTAAAGCCTCATGGATTGCCTGCTTATTAACTACGGGTAATGCCCCAGGGAGTCCTAAGCAAACAGGGCATACGTTAGTATTTGGAGGCTTACCGCGGTAGTCTGAGGGGCACGAACAGAATAACTTAGTCTTCAATGATGTTATTTGTACGTGTATTTCTAAGCCTATCTTAACTTTAACTCCCTCAGACATACGCTCTCACCATTCCAGGAACTGCTGGTGTTATGCTAAGTAGATCCTCAATGAATTTCGAAATAGCCAGTAACCTACATTCGGAGAACATGTTCCCCATTAATTGAAGTCCAACCGGCAAATTACCCACGAATCCAGCAGGTAGAGAAATTGCTGGTAGTCCACTCAGATTTGCTGGGACGGTGTTCACGTCCATAGCATAAAGCTTTAGCGGGTCGACAATACGCTCACCAAGCTTCGGTGGCAGTATGGGCATAGTCGGAGAAGCAATCACGTCGAAGTTCCTCAGAACCTTGAGTAGCTTATCTCGTATTATCCTCCTTACCTTTGACGCTCTTAGGTAGTATTCGTCATAGTAACCAGCACTTAAGACGAAGGAGCCAACTAGGATTCTTCGCTTAACTTCAGGCCCGAAGGCCTCAGTCCTGACCTCAGAGAAAACGTCATACCATGATCTGCCCTCGACTGGAGTATGATAGCCGTACCTTAAGCCATCAAATCTAGCTAGGTTTGAGCTTGCCTCGGCTGTAGCAATGATGTAGTATGTAGGTAGCGCATATCTCAATTCAGGTATGGCTACTTCCTCTACGTAAAAATCATTTGCTTCAAGCTTACTAAGTACAGAATTAAAGACCGCCCTAACAGGCGGCTCTATGCCTTCAGA
>QMWS01000106.1 GCA_003661745.1 Thermoprotei archaeon
CCGCACCACGCTATCTCGACTATACCTCTTTCCTTACTTAAGTATTCTTTAGCCTCATTAATGCTGCTTGCTCTTCGTATTTTTCTCTTAAAAGCTTCCCAAGCCCTCCTGCTTAACTCACTATCTACTTGCTTACCTAGCTGCCTTAAGGCCTCAGGTAGCTCATCAATACTTACCTTAATCTTCTCGCCAGTATCCCTCCTAGCAACGGTTACGTATCCTCCCTCCAGCTCCTTGGGACCTAAGTCAACCCTCAGGGGAACTCCCCTTAATTCCCAAATGTAGAATTTCTCGCCAGGTGTTATGTCCTCCCTTAAGTCGACATCTACCCTAAATCCTTCATTGAGGAGGCACTCCTTAAGCTTAATGGCATGTTCTACAACCGCCTTTTTCTTTTCCTCACTACCTGCAGGTATAGGCACTATAATTACCTGAATAGGAGCTACCTTAAACGGCAGTATCAAACCCTTAGAATCGCCGTGGATAGCTATTATACTCGCTATAACCCTCTCTGAGATACCGTAGCTCGTCTGCCAGGCATAGTCTATCGATTCGTCTCTTCTCTGGATTCTGACCTCAAACACCTTACTGAAGTTCTGTCCTAAGTTATGTACTGTTCCAATCTGCAGCGCCTTACCGTCAGGCAGCAGGGTATCGAACGCTATCGTATAGATAGCTCCAGCAAATTTGTCCCACTCAGGTCTCTTAGATATTACGTAAGGTATGCCTAATTTGTCAAAGAACTTTTTGTAGACATCTATTGCTTCCTTAACCTGCCTCTCACAGTCCTTGAAGTCTTCATGCACTGTATGGGCTTCCTTAAATGTTGTGACTTCTCTTACCCTAAGTAAAGGTCTGGTAGCTTTTGTCTCATATCTAAAAATACTGCCTATCTGGTAATACTTCTTAGGTAGCTGCTTATAGCTCTTAATCCAGAGTGCCTCCATATATGAGAGGGGTGTTTCACTTGTAGGCCTCAGCGCTAACTTAACATCCAAAGGTTCGTATCCTCCATGCGTCACCCAGTAGAGCTGACCCTCGAAGCCCTGAATATGTTCTGACTCTTTAATAATGATATTATAGGGTATTAGTAGAGGTAGCAATATTTCTTCATGACCTGCAGAATCGAGTAGCTCCCTAATTAATTCAATAACATTCTTTCTTAATTTGAAACCGTAAGGTAGCCATATGCCCATTCCTTTAGCAGGATACCTACCATAATCATACAGTTCTGCCTCACGTATGACCCAGTCAAACCATTCATTGAAGGGTTTGCCTAGGTCACGGTAAACGAAAGTCTCCATAATTTCCAACCTAAGCTTAAATTAATTTATAAGCTGAGTAATAAAGTAAACTGTCCATCATCACACTAATCAGATTGAGACGTGCATTGACAGGACGATAAAACCTTTAAATACCCGGTATCTCACATACTATGGATTGGGTGCCGCGGTAGTATAGCCCGGCCTAGTATGCGGGCCTGTCGAGCCCGTGACCCGGGTTCAAATCCCGGCCGCGGCGCCACCGACCCACATCCTACTCATCTTAATTTTCACTCCGACGCCCTAGTGTTTATACTTATAAGGGAATTCACCATAGGTTGTCTAGGGTGTATTAATGAGTACCATGTACGCTGAGTTAGGTAGTTTAAAGCCCGGAAGCTTTATAGTCATCGATGGTGAGCCATGCAGAATTGTTGAGATGAGTAAGGCTAAAACAGGAAAACACGGTAGCGCCAAGGCGCACATAGTTGCTATCGGGATATTCAGCGGGTCTAAGAAGACCTTAGTAGCTCCTGTAGACCAGAGAATAGAGGTACCTATTATAGATAAGAGAACCGCTCAGGTAATAGCAATAACAGGTGACACATTGCAGCTAATGGATCTAGAGACATATGAGACATTTGAGGTCGATATGCCTAAGGAAGAGGAGATAAGATCTAAGCTAGCTCCGGGGGCAGAGGTCGAGTACTGGGAGGTAATGGGTAGAAGAAAAATTATGAGGGTTCTTAAGGGAGGTCAATGAAAGGTTTTGAGAAATTACGTGAAAAAGTAGCTAAATTTTTAAAGGGCATTGGTCCATACGAAAAAGCAGTTGATGAGTTTATTAAAGAACTCCAAAAGACACTTATTAAAGCAGACGTAAATGTGAAGGTAGTATTCGAACTAACTAAGAAAATAAAGGAAAGAGCACTAAGGGAGGAGCCTCCGCCCGGAATTCTTAAGAGGGAATGGTTCATTAAAGTCGTATATGATAGCCTAGTAGAGCTATTTGGCGGTGAAGAGAAGCCTCAGGTAATGCCCTCTAAGCAGCCATGGATAATAATGTTAGTAGGTATTCAAGGAAGTGGAAAAACTACTGCGTCCGGTAAGTTAGCTCTATACTACAAGAAGCTTGGATTTAGGCCCGCATTAGTAACTACGGACACATATAGGCCTGCAGCATATGATCAGCTAAAGCAGATAGCATCATACATAAGTGTACCATTCTATGGTGAGAAAAACAGTAAAGATCCGGTAAGGATCGCTGTCAATGGTTTAAAGAAGCTAATTAATGAAGCTAAAGCTAACATAGTGATAATAGATACCGCAGGCAGACATGGCTATGGTGAGGAGAAAGCCTTGCTTGATGAAATGGAGAATATCGCTAATGCTATAAAGCCCGATGAGGTAATGCTCGTTATTGATGCTTACATGGGCCAGAAAGCCTACGACCTAGCTCGGAGATTCCATGAAAGAACCCCCATAGGGTCGATAATCATAACAAAACTTGACGGAACCGCGAAAGGCGGAGGAGCGCTTTCGGCGGTCGCTGCTACAGGTGCAAAGATAAAGTTCATTAGTGACGGTGAAAAACTCGAGGATTTCGAAGTCTTTAATGCCAAGAAATTCGTTGCTAGACTCTTAGGACTGGGAGATCTCGAGACACTCCTCGAGAAGTTCAAGGCCTTAGAAGAAAGTAAAGAGCTAGAGAAGAGGCTGGAAAAGGCGTTAGCGACTGGCAGACTAACGTTGCGCGACGTCTACGCACAAATACAATCTTTAAGGAAGCTTGGCCCGCTAAGGAAAGTACTTCAGCTAATACCAGGTATTTCCATGCTACCTATAGATGACGAACGTCTGCACATTTCAGAGAAGAAAATGAGTAAGTGGCTAAGCATAATGGACTCAATGACGTATGAGGAGCTTGACAATCCATCCATAATTGATAAGAAAAGAATGCGTAGAATTGCCCTAGGCTCCGGTACTACCGTAGAGGACGTTAAGGAGCTGCTACAGTACTATGAGATGGTCAGAAGGTTAATTAAGGACGTTAAGAGAAGGAAAGGGCTCCTAAAGCGTTTGGGGATGTTGGGTGACCTCCGCTCAATATAGTAGTGACATCATAGCTAATGCTGTGAGGGCGCTTAAGTTGTTTCCTCTCTGCGATAGATGCTTAGGTAGGTTATTCGCGAGATATGGCATTAACTTAAATAACGAACTTAGGGGTAAATCAATAAAGACGTACGTGGCCATGATGCTTACAGAGATGCTAAGTAAGGGACAAGACGCCATTGACTTAATTAAGGAATTGGCACCTAATGCCGGCTATCCTATCTCAGAACTATACAGGAAGTATATTGGCGGCGACCTGAGTATTAAGAAGTGCTATGTATGCAACAACAAGCTGGAGATCCTGATTGCTGAGTTATCAGTTCAAGCCATGGAGAAGCTA
>QMWS01000107.1 GCA_003661745.1 Thermoprotei archaeon
AAGCCTTGAGGAGAGGGAGGAAGACAAGATCCAATCTCTCCAGTTGCTATTTACCGACTTCTTGAGGACATTCAAGGACTCTAAAGGTAACTTCAAGTATAGGGACAGAATACGCGAGATGATAATTAAAGAGCGCAAGTCACTCCTTATAGATTACGAGGACCTCATCAACTACGACCCACAGCTAATCGATGTAATAGAGGAGAACCCGGACATAGCGCTACAAGCTTTCTCGGAAAGCATTAAGGAGTTAGTTAGGCAGGAGAATCCAGACTATGCACAGAAGGTATACAAATTCTACCCCAGGCTGAATGGTTGGATAAAAACAACACCAATAAGAGGAATTCGAAGCGATCACATAAATAAACTCGTACTCATCGAGGGAATTATCGTGAGAGCAACACCACCCCGTCAGAAGCTGTTCAAGGCTGTCTACCTGCATACACTACCTAGTGGTGAACAACACGAGTTTGAGTGGCCCCCGAACCCTAATGAAGAGTTAGGCGATGAGTTAGAGAAGCCCACCTACTGCCCTATATGTATCACGTCATTAGAAGAAGAAGGAGTGAGCAAGGGTAGGTTAGCTAGGGGGAGCTTTAAGCTATTAATAGAGAAGTCGAAATACAGGGACTGGCAGTTAATTGTCGTACAGGAGAGACCTGAGGAAGTGCCTGCAGGGCAGATCCCACGCTCTGTTGAGGTTGTCTTAACTGATGATATAGTTGATGTCGCCAGACCCGGTGATAGAGTATCAGTCGTAGGTATAGTAAGGCTTTCTAAAGGCTCTAAGAGAAGCACTAAGCCTGTCTTCTCCGTATTTATTGAAGCGAATAACCTTATAGTTGCGCAAAGATTCTTAGAGGAGCTGAAGCTTAGTCCTGAGGATGAGGAGAAGATAAGGGAGTTAAGTAAGGACCCACTGATAAGAAGGAAGATAATAGCGAGCATCGCACCAACAATCTATGGAATGTGGGATATTAAGGAAGCTGTTGCGCTATTACTATTCGGCGGTGTACCCAAAATAGCACCTGACGGGACGAAAATAAGAGGAGACATTCATGTACTCCTCCTCGGAGATCCGGGAACGGCCAAGAGCCAGATACTGCAGTATACCGCAAGAATAGCTCCTAGAGGAATCTACACTACGGGTAAAGGCTCGTCGGCTGCTGGACTTACTGCTACTGTAATTAAGGATAAGCAGACAGGTGAGTACTTCCTTGAAGCCGGAGCTATGGTTCTCGCTGACGGAGGTATTGTTTGTATAGATGAGATAGATAAGATGAGGGATGAAGATAGAGTAGCTATTCATGAGGCCATGGAGCAAGGTACGGTAAGCATAGCTAAGGCGGGTATAGTTGCTAGATTAAATGCCAGAGCTTCGGTCCTCGCTGCAGGTAATCCTAAGCACGGCAGGTACATACCTAACCTAGGCTTAACAGGCAACATAAATTTACCAGTGACGATACTCTCTAGATTTGACCTAATATTCATACTTAAGGATATAGCCCAGATAGAGAGGGATAGATCACTCGTTAGATACGTTCTCGAAACCCATGAAACGCTAGCAAACGTAGAACCCGAAATCCCGCCTGACCTACTGAGGAAGTATATCGCATACGCCCGCAAGTACGTAAAGCCAAGAATTACAAAGGAAGCACAGCGCCTTATAGAGGAGTACTACATTGAGCTAAGAAAGAAGAGTGCTGAAAATCCTGAAGCACCTCTAGCTATAACGACTAGGCAGTTAGAAGCACTGATCAGGCTCGCTGAAGCTCACGCAAGAATGAAACTGAAAAATAAGGTCGAGGCTGAAGACGCTGCAGAAGCTATAAGGTTAATGAACTCCATGCTTGAGATGGTAGGGCTAGACATTGAGACCGGCGATATAGACATCGATACCATAATGACCGGAAAGCCCAAGAGCATGAGGGAAAAGGAAATCACAATACTAAATATAATTAAGGAAGCCGTCGCCTCAGATGAGTCAAGCAGAGCATGCATTAAGCTGAGCAGATTGAGAGGTGAAGCAGAGAAGCTGGGTATAGACGAACATACGCTAGAGAGGATAATTCGTAATTTAAAGAAGATGGGGGACATCTACGAGAGAAGACCCGGATGCTTTGCCCCAGTAGATTAGTTCCGCTACTTGCAGACACGGATAGCACGTATTTAATGCTTAAAAACCTCTCTATCATACAATCTCTAGGCATGGTAGGATGTGCGAGCTAGTGGTCAGGTTAAGTAACGGTAAGGAGATACCGATAGATGAGAACACCATGGCGATAGTCTACAAGTACATTAGGTCAGAGTACTCCCTTGACGCACTAGCAAGGGATTTAGGGCTTGAGAGGTGGGAAGAGGCCTACGAATTCATAAAGAAGCTGCCAGCATGGATTGCTTGGATGCCTTCTTCAATGTTTGAGTATACTAAGAGAAGAATTTGCGGGGAAGTTTAGGGTAAGCTTAATTGCTCCCTAAGCCCAGCCCTAATTACGTAGTAACAGTTAGATTTGGTAAAGAAGACTTCTCTGCGCGAGAATTAGGCGATGCTATCTTTCCTTACGACAACAACGTCCAAGTAGTTAAGACTAGATTCAAGGGCGTTCTACTCCTTTACACCAACCTCAGCTTTGCAGAATTGCTAAAGGTATTAGCTGTTTTTCCGCCAGCATACGTAGAGAGGATAGTTAAGATAGACTTCTGCTGCCCTATAGATAAAATATACGAGTGTATTACAGAGCAATTAACTCAAAGAAGAATTCAATATGGAGCCGTAAGGTTTGGAAGAACGGGCAGCTTAGGCAGAAAACTAGCTAAAGAGATTGAGGAGCTGCTCATGAGGGATAGGAAACACGGCAACGACAATATACTGCACGTAGAGCCCATTAATGACCACGTGTGCTTCGGTGTTATGGAGAAGGATGTGGATAAATTCTATTTAATAAGAAAGAAGAAGATAGATAAGTTACTTAATAGATAACCTTTAATTCAGTTAAATACTACTAACATTAGGTGATTATCGTGGGTGAGTTAAAGAAAATAGAGGTAGTTGACATTCCGCTGCCTGAGGGAGCTAATGTAATAGTAGGACATTCTCACTTCATAAAGACTGTTGAAGATCTATATGAAGCGTTAGTTACATCAACACCAACAATTAAGTTCGGAATAGCTTTTTGTGAAGCAAGCGGCAAGAGGCTAATAAGGTCAGACGGCAACGATGAGGAGCTGAGAAAACTAGCTGAAGAGGTAGCACTAAAGATAGGAGCAGGACACACATTCGTGATATACATAAAGAATTCGTGGCCCATAAACGTGCTAAATAGCCTAAAGAACGTACAGGAAGTAACCACTATCTATGCTGCGACAGCTAATCCACTGCAGGTCATAGTTGCCGAGACAAACCAGGGACGTTCTGTTATAGGCGTTGTTGACGGATTTACACCACTAGGTATAGAGGGAGATGCAGAAAAGCACGAGAGACACGAATTCTTAAGAAAGATAGGTTATAAGAGGTAGCTCACGTAATGCCTAAGTACAAGATAGTTTGTTTTTCAGAGGATTTAATTGACGTAGGCAAGTTAAGAATAACAGCACTAAAACCTACTCTAGAGAAAGAGGTGACCTTAAGTACAGCAATCAAGTTCGACGAGAATGAGGATGAATTATACGATAAGCTCAAGGAACACATATATGGTA
>QMWS01000108.1 GCA_003661745.1 Thermoprotei archaeon
AGTACCTAGCGCAGAGGACGTACCGTAGCCCCTCACCGTAAGTACCGCATTACCGCCAGGTACACCATTACCTGCTACACCAGTACTCGTTAGGAGAATACCTAAGGCAGTAGCTGAGGCCACCGCAGCAATCACTGCTACAACAACTAGAGCAGCAACTAATACCTTACTTAAGTTCATGATACTTACTCACCAAGCTTAAGGTACTGCCCAAGGTAATATAGTTATACTATAGAACAGAAGAAGCGAAGACATAGAATACTTCGAACACTCAAGCTACTAGGCTATATCCTCTCAGCTCGCGAGCTGGCGCTGTCAGGACTACGGCGCCTGCCCCTATGTAGATTAGACACTCAGTACATATAGTATGCTGAGAGCTAGCACAAACATAAGCGAGCACCACAGTTTTACGGTGCTGTTGCTAGCTGTTATCGAGTATCACTCGTTGCGGTGAGTATGTGCCCTTTTCTTCTACTTAACTGTCTAAGAACGATACTACACTACGTAATACCTCAAGCAGCTGTCACCAAAGTATTATTGTTATGTATTAAGGATAGATGGTACTTAGTTCACCTAATCCAGCCGAGCTCCTTAAGTGCGGTAAGGAACTCGCTGAGGTCCTTAGGTGTTATGATTACGTATGTACCGTCCTTAAGCTCCATAACAACTGCCTTACTAGAGGACGTTACAGCTAGGAATGCCCTAGCTCCATTTGCTAGCTTGAACCACCCTAGCTTATACCCAGGCAGCCCAACACCGAAAGTCCTAATCGTTGGCTTGAGTTCAGGGTGCTCGCTAAGGTTAACTACCTTAATACCTACTACATCGCTCTTCCTTACCGTGACCTTAATCATCACCGGTGAATATGCTGTTAGGTGCTCGCTAGTTAATGTCACAGTAAACTTAACTATAGGTAAGACCACCAGCACAAGAACTACTATGAATACTGCAATCAGCACACCAATAACCCACCAGACAGAGGACGGTACCGGGATAGTGAAGGTATGCCGCACCCTACTACACGCCAAGTACAAATTGTAGCAACCTACGTAATAAAAGCTAAGGTGGGTTGATTCCGCAGCCATCAGCTCGCTAAAGGAGTAAGTGTTAGTCTGCTACGGCATCCTAGCTGCACGCATAAGCTACTCCCTACTCGCTGAGGCAGGTGCTATTCCCTAGTGGCGCGGAGGCGCTGTATTAAGTCCCTTGAAGCTCCCTTAAAGTAAGACTTAATTGCGTTGATTACGTCACTCACCATGTGCTGGGTGGGTCTAATTGAGTAAGTGGCGCTTGAAGGTGCTCTTCATAGATCTCGATGGCACTGTCTGGAGCCACCTCGACGTGAGCGCCCTAACTCTCCCCTTCAGGAGGGTCAGCGCGGACGTTATTGAGGATTCAGCCGGCGTTAAGGTTAGGTTACTGCGTGGTGTCCGCGAGTTCCTCGCTGGTATTAGGGGCTTAGGTATCATTGTTGCTTCACTGAGCTGGAATAACCCCGTTAAAGCTCTCGAAGCTATTAAGGCATTCGGAATCAACCACCTATTCGACGTCCACTACATCGAGCCCCACCCGCATAAGGGCGAGGTGATGGCTTACGCCCTAATGGATCTCTCCGAGAAGTTAAATGTTAAGTTAGGGCCTGAGAACGTAGTCTACATCGATGATAGGGACATACACATTAAGGAGATTAGGGAGAAGGTAGGTGACGTGCTCTTCCTCCACGCGTGGAGGGACTTCAAGGACTTTAGTGAAGCATACAACATAATTAAGCAGCATGCTAGTGGGAAGTAGGAGCTAGGAGTTGACGTAATTATGCAGTACCGCGTAATCTACTTGGGTGCTCTTCTCTGACGAGGCAGGAGGAGTACGAATTCACGTTTACTAGGGTAGCTAGGGCCTTAGTGAGGCACGGCAGAGCACTAATAATTATTGTTGAAGCAGTAGTTACCGCTACGATCTCCATACTCATAGTGCTGGCTACTTACTATTTAGGCAGGGACATACTAGCTAGCCGGGTGCTCCGCGGAATTACAGCTAATAATGAATGGCATATTCCTCCTGATTGCTTATGTAGAGTTAGTTAGAAGCATACTCGTAGCTTACATGAAGCCCGAGATGTACTTAGTGAGTATAGCCGAGGTAGGCTCGAGGCTCAGTAGCTAGCCTCCCTCACCTCCCCTAGCTCCTTACTAACGCAGTACCTTCACTCAGCTTAAGTACGTGAATTTAGTGGCTTAGGAATTACCTATTATGGCATAGCCTGGCTGCACCTCGAGTACAGCAGCTTGAGTGATGAGTTCAGGTACTCGGCTTGGAGCTTAGCAGCTGAGAGCATACGGTACCTTGAAGGCGACGTAGAGTTCCCCCCACACCTTCTCGACAAACTACACAAGACATTGGAGCAGCTACATCGGCAGTGAAGGCTGCCAACGTCTCTGGCTACTGCTATTTGACCCGCACACTAACACAGCAATATCATCTGTTCACAGCCTCAATCTTTCAAGGCACCATACCCTCAGGCACCTTAGCTCCTCTAGGACTCTAACCTGCTCAACTCGTCTGTCAGATCCCGCAGATTCGCTAAGTACGTACTGTACCGTGCTTGTTAGCTGACAGCTTCCTCCACTTCTCTGAAGCGTAGGAGTCTGCACCTAAAACTCTTTATTTACGTAATTAGTATTAGGGGTAAGAGATGGGCGGTTATCGAACCTCCTTACTTGCTGTAGTTGCTTTGGTGCTGATGCTTGCTGGCTTAGTTGGTGTAGCTGCATCCGTACATGGAGAGTCCTTTGAGGTCGACGTTAAGGCTCGGGTTTATAAGGTCATTGATGGCGATACGTTCGATGCCTTCCCTGTAGGTAGGGTTAGGTTAGCTGATGTTAACGCGCCAGAGCTAAGTGAGGCAGGCGGTCTAGAAGCTAAGCAGGCTCTCTACAAGTTGGTTTACGGGAAGGTGGTATACCTCGACGTCGACGATAAGTACGTTATGGATAAGTACCACCGCATCGTAGCGGTAGCTTACGTGCGGGTGAACTCAACGCACTTACTCAATGTTAATGAGTGGCTGATTACTAACGGGTACGCTGAAGTTAGGGACTACCCTAACGAGTTTGATCCCCGGTCATGGACTCTATACGTCTACTACCCGGAGGAGGCTGAGGAAAGCTCTAGAACCGTGACGGTAACTAAGGAAGTGACCGCAACCACAACCGTCAGCAGAACCATCACTAGCACTACGACAACCCCTGTGGTGAAGTACATAACGACTACGGCATCAACTACAATCTACAGAACAACTACCGTGGAGTCCACGGAGACGGTCACTACCACAGTCACGCATACGGCCAGCCCCGAGGGTGAGGGAGCGCTAACTCCAAGCATAGCTACCTCAGCTATAGCACTCATAGTAGGGCTCGCGATCGGGCTAATAATCGGCATAAAGGCTATTAAGAGGTAGCGCTAACCAGCAGGTCCCTAGAGGTTAGTTAGCTGCGCGGCCGCGCCAGCGCCTACGGACTTCAACCTCCTTAAATTCAACCATACGCTGAGTATGGCGGTTTTCCCGAGTTTATTAGTTCCCTTACTCTTTATTGGAGGGGGTCACCTCTGGTTTCTCGCGCTCGCGACTGGTTAAGGCAGGCGTTGAGGGACTTAGATCACGCTA
>QMWS01000109.1 GCA_003661745.1 Thermoprotei archaeon
GGTATAAAGGATGTAATGAGAGCTTATAGAAAGGCCTTACTTGAGCTTAAGCACGTCCTTAAGGAGTAGTATATGTCGAGATGTAAGGTTATGGCAAAAGTATCATATGTACTGGTAATTGATGTACTTAAGGAAGTAACTATTAGCATAAAATCCCTAGGTACTGTAATATTTGAGCCAGGCACTTATATCTACATAGGTTCTGCGAATGTAAAAAATCCATTAGCGAGAGTGCTGCGCCACTTTAAAAGGAATAAGAGAGTTAAGTGGCACATTGATTACCTTACTAGTGCTCCCGAAGCAAGAGTAACAACTGCCATTGTTTGTTACGGACTCACGGAGGAGGCGATCTATAGCACTATATCGCAGCTAGAGTTTGTCTCAGTAACGGTAAGAGGTTTTGGTTCTACCGACTGCAGGAAACATGCAACACACCTATTTAAACTTGAAAGAAGAAAGTGTAGTATACAACACTTAGTTAATTTGCTTTCAGAGCAGTGTAAATACGTTGAAGTGGTTGCAAGCTACGAAGACTTGTAAGCTGCTTTAGTACAATGTGCGAAGCTCTAAAACTTATTACTATTTGAGAGAATTTACTAAAAGTAACTTAAGTTTCAGCATCTGCGTACATTTTATGTGAACTTCAGTAACCCTACCTCACTTAATTGATTAATGATGAGCGTTACAGGTTCTATTAACTCTTCTTCTTTCATGGGCGTCTCCGTATTTTCACTTAGCTCCTTACTCATGTACTTTATTAGCTCCTCTAATGTTTTGCTGCCATCGCATAGTGACCATACGTAATATGCTGCAGCAGTTAGCATGTAGGCTCTATTTTCATCTAGTGCTACTATATAGTTTTCGCCCTCCATACCTATGCTAAAACCTAACCTCTGTGGCTTCTTATCTTTTATTTTTTCATACATCTCACTTACATTTACTTCCTCCTTACCTACCTCTTCCTCACTCATGCTTAACTCACCTACTTCCTAAATCCTTGACGCCTCTGGGGCCTTCTTCTTGGTGGTCTCCTATGTGGCCTGTAATTACTTGGTGCAGTAGGTACGCTATCAGGTACCTCTTCGGGCTGAGGAACAGCATCGTTATCAAGTACCCTGATATTGCCTGCGCCACCAATGTTTAACTGAACTCTACCTTGGAAGGCGGTTGTCCAAGCACCCTTTATTTCGATAGCTTCTCCTTCCTTGACACTTCCTGCAGCACGCCCCCAGAGTGTTAGTTTTACTCTTCCTGTCTCGTCACCCACTAGTGCTTCGCTTATTGTTCTCTGCCCCGACCTAGTCGTAATTACCTTGGGTTCACCCGCTTGGAGAACCCTTACAACTAGGTTTACATTATTCATCTCGGGTTTTAGATCCATTACCTTTATTTTCTCATACATTCGACTTCAACTCCGAATACATACAACACCTTCTCCATACTAGCCTTTTTAAGTTATAATGAAAAGCGTACCAACTTTATTTTAGCAATTTCAGCGTATTCAGCGTAGGATTCTAGTAAAATTTCGTATCGACTAAGAACTAAGGCAGCCGTACGATTTTATTGATTTGATTTTTAAGAATTAGCTCTGGCTACTTAACTTCCTCTACCTTAATGGCATTGACAGGGCAAGCAACTTTGGCTTGTTCGACACACTCTTTCAGCTCCTCAGGAATAATTCCCTCCCAGGGCTGAGAGCCTCTGTATTCTTTCACAATTTGAGACTTACCGTCGGGGCCAGCCTCGAAGACCTGTGGACATAAGGCATAGCATACACCGTCAGCGATACAAGTATCCCAGTTGACAATAACTTTTAATTTACTCAAAACTCACACCCACACTCAAATACCGTACGCGAGGAAATAAACATATCCTTAAGGGTAATAAAGTTTTAAAACCCCGTAGGGGACAATAGACTGGGCCCGTAGCTCAGCCAGGTAGAGCGCCCGGCATACGGCTCCTCCGCCCCTCTTCTTCTTGAGGTCACTAAACTTAGTTACTGCAAGGTATGGTTTCGCTTATTAGTAGACTTTTGAATGCTAGGACTGCTGTACCTTAAACTTGAGACATACTCGATGTGCTAAGACATCCATAATTGTGTTGTAGAATTAGTGGAGCCGCCGGCGGGATTTGAACCCGCGACCACCGGCTTACAAGGCCGGCGCTCTACCAGCTGAGCTACGGCGGCTCTCTGCCTCCAACCACTAATAGGTTAGGGAAAGGTTTTTAAACTCTCTGACGAAAAACTTTTAAGGCCTCAAAGGCTTGCCGTAAACCAGTTTATTTGGAGGTGATAATTCGTGTCTTCAGAAGAGAAGAGAAGGGAGGGGGTTCCTTGCCCACCAGATAAGATAATTTATGATGAGTTCCGCGGCGAATACATATGCTTGGAGACAGGTGAGGTCATCGAGGAGAGGGTAGTTGATCAGGGACCTGAGTGGAGGGCATTTACACCGGAGGAGAGAGAGAAGAGATCTAGGACAGGCTCACCCCTCTCACCCACCATTCATGATAGTGGACTTTCAACTATGATTGACTGGAGAGATAGGGATGCATCAGGGAAGAGACTTGAGATGAAGCGTAGGCTTGAGGTAATGCGCTGGAGGAAGTGGCAGATAAGAACAAGGATACAAAACAGTATTGACAGGAATATTAGTCAAGCATCAGCTGAGCTAGAGAGGATCGCCGATCAGCTAGGCCTCCCAAGAGCTGTTAAGGAGGAGGCAGCTAACATATACAAGAAGGCAGTTGAGAAAGGTGTTGTAAGGGGTAGAGCTGTAGAATCCGTTGTTGCAGCAGCACTCTATGCGGCATGCAGGATATTCAAGGTGCCGAGAACCCTAGATGAAATCGCGCAATTAACTAAGAGCAATAGAAAGGAGGTAGCAAGATGTTACAGACTCCTAGTTCGTGAGCTGGATATCAAGATACCTATTGCTGATCCGTCAGACTTCGTACCAAGAATTGCTGCGGCACTAGGATTAAGTGGTAAGGTCATTAGAAAGGCAATAGAGATACTCGAGGAGGCTAAGAAGAGGGGTTTAACAGCAGGAAAGGATCCTGCAGGACTAGCGGCAGCAGCAGTATATACAGCGGCTCAAATCTACGATGAGAGAAGGACACAGAAGGATGTAGCTCAAGTTGCGGGCGTTACAGAGGTAACTGTAAGGAATAGATATAAGGAGCTTATCCAGTATCTAAAAATTAATGTTCCTGAACAAACAGAAGAAAGTGGCTATGGAGTCTAGCTATACCTTAAGCTTAATAAGTAAGTAAGTTACTTAAAGAAGGATACATATTATTTACTATATGAAGGAAAAATCAAATATTTTGTTTTATTATTCACTCTCTATGAATATTATGTTCTCTGGCGGAATGCCGAACTCCTCGACTAGTATCTGCTTCACCTTATGTCTGTGGTCGCCCTGTAGCTCAATATGGTTATTCTTTACAGTCCCTCCCGTAGCTAGCCTTGACTTAAGTGCTGAGGCAGCCTTCTTTAAGTTATATACTGTGGGATCTAATCCCTCTATAATAGTAACTTCTTTCCCAAATTTTCGCTTCTCTACCTTA
>QMWS01000110.1 GCA_003661745.1 Thermoprotei archaeon
CACTCCTTAACGAATTTTTCAAGGCCTATTCTCTCACTTATTTCCTTCTTCTTCTTCACTCCTAACTTCTTTTCTACCTCTACCTCAACAGGCAGTCCCTGTTCATCCCAGCCGGCTTGCGCCCATACGTTAAATCCCTTGAGGCGGTAGTACTTAAGGACGAAATCCTTGTATATTCTGCCCCTTATATGCCCTACATGTGGAAATCCGTTCGCTGTTGGTGGCCCCTCTAGAAACGCGAATACTGGTTTACCCTCACTCCACGACCTCCACTTACCTGGTATATCTTTTTCATCCCAGTACTGCTGTATCTCCTTTTCTAGTTCCTTTATTTTTAAAGCACCCAAATCAATAATTGACACCACTCAAGATGTTAGAACAGCTGTTTAATAAGCGTTAATGTGAGGGAGTTGGGGCCCCGTGGGGACCCCCTACTCATCCTGAGCCTTAAGGCTCTGTCGTAGGGGTCTCTCCATAAAACTTTCTGAACAGCTCGTATAAGTAGTTAACTCCTCGAAGAGGAAGGGAGCGGGTAAAAAATTAAGATTTGTGGCCTTATCTTAAGGTGTCAACTTAGTTAACTTCTCTAGTTCTGGGATAGCGAAGCTTAGCCCTAACTTCTCCAGTGTTGATCTTCTTGGGATACCTCTAGAGTCCCAGCCTCTGAGCTCGTAATACTTGTCAAGCAGCTTATTGTACCCGTTAATATCGAGTTTTGCGCCAGCAAATGGTCCTTTGGTTAGCGGATCCTCAAACCACCTCCTAGGTGGTATATCCAGCTCTCTATTCCACTCTCTTCCTGATGCTAAGTATTCACGTACCCAGAAGGCCCTTATTAGCGTGTATATGCGCTGCGCTACCGTATAGATATCGTCCCACGTATAGGTAATGCCTGTGGCTGCCTTAAGCAGCTTCGGGTAGTACTCTAGGTCGAGGCCTACCTCTACCCAGGGTAGTCTACAGGTGGTTAGTGATTCAAACATACCTCCACGAACGTTCTGTAACCAGACTAGCTTCTCTGCCTTCTCTAGGCTGTAGCTTAGTCTTCCCTCTTTACCCATTTGTATCTCAATTGAAATGAGCCACGCATCCTTATGGTGAGCGCCTATGGGTGACGTGCCGTAGGCTAAAGCCATGCCTGGCGCTGTATGGCAGTCGTATGCGGATATCTCAAGTCCCTTGATGTGCATAGCAAATTTAGTGGCCTCACCTCCTAACTTCTCTGAGGCATACTTAACACCCTCTGCTAGTAGAGCTCCAATGCCCTCTCTGCTGACAATTTTCTTGACTAAGTCGACGGCAGCTTTGAAGTCACCCCACTCGATCTTCTCATCAATTAATCCCTTCTCTGAAGCCTCCATAGCGAATGCTATGTTGGAACCTAAGCTAATGGTATCTATTCCTAGGTCATCAGCTAGGTTGTTCAGGTACGATACCTTATCAAGGTCTCCTAAGCCAATATTGGATCCAAGCATTGCTACGTTCTCGTAGTCGAGTTCTGCCTTAACAGCGCCTAAATCTGTTTTTGCTTCGACCATCATGCCGCAGGGCATGTTGCAGTTAGGGCATCCCTTTTGTGATATCTTCATTTTCTCCATTACATCGCCGCTAATTTTGTCTGCGTACTCGAATACGCCTTCTTTAAAGTTGTACGTTGGCAGTACTGAGTTGGTGTTAGACCAAACTATGGTTGCCATAGTTCCTTGTCTCATCCAGAAGTCGTAGTTCTTAGATTCCTTAACCTTCCTGAGGGCCTCGGTGCCTAATTTAATTAGTTCATTCCTGTCAGCTGGCTCCGGTAGATTATCGCCCTTAATAACGATCGCCTTAACCTTCTTAGAGCCCATGACAGCGCCCATTCCTGGTCTACCGGCGGACCTACCGTACTCACTTATAACTGTCGCATACTTAACTAGATTCTCACCAGCAGGGCCTATCAGTAGCGTACCTACATCCTTGCCGTATTCCCTAATGAGCTTCTCTTCCGCCTCATGTGTTCCTAACCCCCACAGGTCGTCAGCGCTCCAAAACTCTACTTTGCCGCGCTCTATATATAACACCACAGGCTTAGAGGCAGCACCCTTGACTACTATGGCATCATAGCCTGCCTTCCTAATTTCTACAGCAGCTCTAGTACCTATGTTTCCATCGCCGTAGCCTCCGGTTAGTGGTGACTTAGCTGCGATAACTAATTTTCCTGAAGAGGGAAGCGGGTACCCGGTTAGAGGTCCTGTAGCAAGTATAAGGCAATTCTCAGGTGATAGAGGATCTGTACCAGGCTTAATGAGGTCCCACAGAAGCCTTATCGCGAGGCCCCTGCCACCCAGATATTCTGGGAGGTAGTCCTTATGAATGTCAGACTCGCTGAATTTTCTGTTAGTTAAATCGATAGTTAGTATCTTACCGTTCCAGCCATGCATAGGATTTCCCAGAATTACTTCTAGGGTTAAGATTAAATATTTACTCTTAATGTTAAGATTATAAAAGTTTATGAACTTTACCTTACTGTATTTTGAGGGAGTTTTATGGGTAAGGTGCCAACCAAGCTCGTCAGCTGGGACGATGTTGTTGAATGGTCCAGAGGTCTAGCTATAAAGATTAAGGAGTCAAACTACAGGCCAGACGTCATCATTGCCGTTGCCAGAGGGGGGTTCGTGCCAGCGCGGCTTTTATGTGACTTCCTTAATGTTGAGAATTTAATTTCTATTCAGAGCCAGCACTGGACCGAGGCCGCTAAGGCAGCTGATAAGGCAATTATTAAGTTTGCTTATGAATTAGACTTAAGCGGCAAGAAAGCGCTGCTTGTTGATGATATAGTAGATACCGGTGAGTCGCTAATGTTGGCTAGGGACTTCATAATGAAGCACTGGAAGCCAGCTGAGTTGAGAATAGCTGCTCTACAGTGGATTTCACCTGTTGCCAAGTTAAAGCCCGACTATTACTATATAGAGGTCACTGAATGGGTGTGGTTCCAGTATCCATGGACAAGGCTAGAAGATACATTCCAGTTTTTAAAGAGGATGCTGAGTGAGGAGAGTAAGTATAAGGCTGAGTGGTCCTACGACGAAATAGTCAAGAAGTTCTATGAATGGTATGAAATAGACGTTGGCGAAACATACTTTAAAGACGCCATTAAGATGCTAATCGAAGAAGGTATACTAGAGCTAAGGAATAATAAGTACTACTACAAAAGTTCATAAATTTAGTTCATAAATTTTTAGGGTACAGGCAGCTCTTGTGTTAATCAAGATACACAGAATATGATGTCCTAAGTACTGCAGAAGTAAGGTGAGGTTAGCTCGGCATAGACTCCTTAAGTCTTTCTTCAGCAAGTATCTTTGCTTCCTCTAATATTTTCTTTGCTTCACTTTCCGCTGTTACAACATAGTCTGCCGACTCAAGGGGCGGTAGGTATTGAATTAAATCATTTACCCTCTCAACTAGATCTTCAGTAATAACTGAAATATCGGGGAATCCTTCGGTAAAGCCTCTAATGTTTCTTAAGACGGTCTTAATCATTACTAGCTCATTTCCGGTTAGCCTTAGGAGATTAAGCGTTTCTATCCTCAAAA
>QMWS01000111.1 GCA_003661745.1 Thermoprotei archaeon
GACGCCACAAGTTGCTTTCGGGTGTATGAAGTTTATCTTCCTCTTACCTCCTGCTACGAGCTTTGGCTCGCTGTAGATTAAGGGCACGTTCTTCTCCTTAAGCTTCTTTGAGACTTCGTCAACGTTTTCGACTCTTATTGCTATGTGGTGAATACCCTCACCACGCTTGTTAATGAACTTAGTAATAGCTGAGTCTTCTGAGGTACCCTCGAGGAGCTCTATAAAGACATCGCCAACCTTAAATATGGCTATTCTCACCTTCTCCTCCGGCACATCCTCTCTCTCGACTAGCTCTAGCCCAAGTACGTCTCTGTAGAACTTTATCGCTTCATCAAGGTTCTTAACAGCTATACCTATGTGATCCAACTTCACTTCTTACCACCCTCCTCCGCTGCTCTCCTGTAAACCTCTACCACCTTCTTTAAAGGTGTGCCAGGGCCTAAGACCTCGTAAACACCCATCTTCTTCAGCTCCGCCATGTCGTCTGGAGGTATAATACCCCCAACAACAACCGGTATATTGACGTTCCTCTCCTTCATTAACTTAAGTAAGTCACTCACTAACTCCATGTGCGATCCCGAAAGTATTGAGACACCTATGACATCGACGTCCTCCTCTATCGCTGCTTCTACAACATCTTCTGGTGCCTGATGCACACCTAGATATATTACCTCCATACCTGCATCACGAAGTGCTCTAGCAACAACCTTAGCTCCTCTATCGTGACCGTCAAGACCTAATTTAGCGACTAAAGCTCTTAACTTCTTAGACTGAAGCTGCTTTGAAGTTTCTACTGCCTGTGACTGAGTCAAGTGTTTCCCTTAAAGTACTAGGACAGATAAAGTAAAATACTTTTACTGCTTTTACCAACCCGCACCTTACTACTCGACGAGTATCTTAGCGATGAAGAACCCTTCTGTTAAGTGCTTGTGAGGGAATAGCCTCATTACGGTATCACTTAAGGGGAGTCCCTTATACCCTGTGGAGGCCCACTTCAGCGTTTTCTCGAGGGTCACTCTATCCTTGAATAGCGAGATTACTAACTCGCCCTCCTCAGGCATTATCGAACAGACTGAGTACACTATCACCCTACCTAGTTGCATAGCATTCTTCAGCAGCCCTGCCTGCTTTGACGCATAGTATCTTACCTTACCCTCAGTGAGTGATATCTTAAGTGCCGGGTCCTTGCTTACAGCTCCTGAGTTAGAGCATGGTGCATCAAGAAGAACTTTATCAGGGAGTCCTGACAGCTTGATCCTCGCTGAGTCACTCGCAACTAAATGCACACGCGATAAGTCGATGCCAAGCTTCTTCAGTAGGTTCTTCATAAGCAAGATGCGCCTGTAGCTTACGTCTACAGCTACAATCCTAGCTCTATTCTCGGTCAGCATCATGATTAAGGAGGCCTTCATTCCTGGGGCAGCCGCCATATCAACTATTAATTCCCCTGCTTCAGGAGAGAGCACATCTATAACAGCAACAGATGCCTTATCTTGAGGTATTGCCATGTAGTTCTTAACAGGACTAAGCAGTCTAATAGGTTTAGGTGATCTCTCGATCCTTAGGAGGAAGGGGTATTCCCTATCAATAACATACTCAACGCCTTCAGACTCAAGTTGCTTAAGTACCCTTTCTTCAGGGGCTTTTAACGTGTTGATTCTGAGCCACCAGACCCTCTCGTTCATGGAGGCCAGAAGCTGCTCGCCTTCCTCTCTACCTAGGAGTGAGATCACCTTATCGTAGAACCACTTGCTGTAAGATAATCTGCAGTAAGGAGGCAGTCCCTCATCACTAACACCTCTCAGCCAAGCCCTGGCTAGCTTACTTAGTGTCTTAGTGCGGCCTAAGACACATTGCAGCTTCTGATAGTCAGATACAAACCTCCTAGCTAGTTCATAGAGGTACTCACGTTCGTTAGTACCCCGAAGCCTCGTACCTTTGCAGGCCCTTTTAAAGGCTACGTCAATCGACACCCTATGGCTCAGCACCTCATAAAGCACCCTAGCAAGTATCTTGACCTTAACTCTCTCCTTCATGAAGATCACCGAAGCGGTCAGAGAGGGTCCCATAAATCATTAACTCATCCACTGACGGTGACATCATCCCACTCCACGATCACTACAAAATTAATAAAGACTTTATTAACGTACTAGGTCACATAACTTGAGGATGATGAAGCCGCTCCAAAAAGATCGGTGAAGAACTCGCGACGATCTGACCTTAAATAAATTCTAAATTGCTAGGGATTCGACCCAACCGCTGAAAGCTTTGGCGGTACTAAGTATGCATCGATGTGTGTGCCACTGTAGATTAGTTTTTGTTATGGAAGGTATGGATGGGTGCCTTCTTAGCTTCTCAATAATTAGTATTGCAGGGGTATTCGGCGGCAGCTCCTTGAGTGAGCGGACAACATTAGGCACCAGCGTCTCGACCCAGTACTTCAATCTTATATCAGGGGCTAGGAACACTGTATTGTTTAGTGCAATTGATGTAGCGTGCTTCAGCTCACTGTACTCCTCGAGGCTGATACTTGGTCTTACGCTCTGGATCTGTCCTATAAACTGTGGAAGCGTAGTCCCCATGAGTATTAGCGTAATGAGTAATGCACTTAAGCTTACCGATACCTCCTGTGATCACACCAATAATTAAGGGGACTAGGACAGGCGTCATTAGGTTAAATCTCCAGAGAAATTGCTGAGGAATTATCGGTATGTCGAGTAATATGAGAATTACTGATGCTGAAATAATGAGCCTGCTTACTATCCTGGATTCTTACGTGTAAGCGCAAATGTTACTCCCGCTACACCGACCGCTAAGGGATACACTACTGCCAATACCTCATGTAAGGTGATTACTGGATGCTGTAACTGCTTAAGTAGAGTAGCGTATATATGAACGACACGCCTTTGTAGGAGACTCCCCCATTATGCTGTAGTACGTAAAGCCCAACACCAGGATTGCTGTTGAGGCGGTGAGGGGTAGTGGAAAATACTTCAGTTCCTTCTTATTAAGCACTATAGTAAGTGCTTAGTGCTAAGAGAAGAAGAACAGTAAAGTACATTACAGCAAAATCAAGTTCGTAGGTCAGGCTTGTTAGGACAGCAAAAACTGATGCGAATACAGAGTAGAGTAATCTGCGGCGATAGGCTGTGAGATAACAGAAGAGTGGTGTGAAAGCCAGGAAGGCTACCCTCACTGCATTCTTTATTAAGTCAAACATCATCCTGATAAGCATAGGCGAGAATAAGTATAGTAGTGAGGTAGTTAATCCACCTGCTGGGTTGGTGATGTACCTAACTAGGTAGTATATTGCGTAAGTAGCAAGTAGTGTCGTAATGACTAAGCCTACCTTAATACCTGCGAAGATGTTGTTGAGAAGAGCAGAGTATACTGTAAGTTATGTAGAAAGAGAGGAGGGTCCAGATACTTTAAGTGCCCACTCATTAGAATCGACGATACTTGAATATAGTAGTAGGGACCATCTATACCATACAGTAGTGGCGCAGTAAATTCCTTGAGTATGTACATACATGACGCTACTATTAC
>QMWS01000112.1 GCA_003661745.1 Thermoprotei archaeon
GAAGCCCCTTACTACTATCTCCTCAGCTTCTTCGCGTGTAAACCCTTTACTCATTAAGTAGACTATTTCCTCCTCAGCTACCTTGCCTATGGATGCTTCGTGAGTTAGCATAGCGCCAGCGCCGATGCCTCCAAGCTCAGGTACTGAGTATAGTTCTGCTTGCTGACTGAGTATCAGGCCCTTACACTCTATGTGCCCTCTTCCTGCATTGCCAGTTATTTTAGCTCTAGCCCATGCCTTAGCTTTATCTCGAACTATGAACCTGGAAATTACATCCGCTACTCCGTCACTTTCTAAGACTACTTCAGCACCTACATCAAGTATGGAGTCACCCCTACCTAAGACTATGCTTGCTGAGTAAACTTTGCCGCCACTCCCTACTACGTAGTACTTGGGGTACATTTGAAGAGTCCTTACTGAGCTTAAGTTCATGTAATAGCTGACTACTTCAGCATCCCCATAGAGCCTTACCGCCGACCTAGGCCTAACGTGTGCTACCTTATTCCATGCGTGAACCATCACGTAATTTAATCTAGCACCTTCCTTAACGTATACCTCAGTAATTCCTGCATGAAGACCCGCTACCTCAGGCATTATGGTGCATCCGGTTATTACCGTTGCCTCCGCGCCTTTCTCGAGGACTATTACGTTGTGTGGTGCCTGAATAATCTTGCCTGCCATGTAGAAGCACGTCTGTATAGGATCCTCAACCTTAACTCCAGGCTTAACTCTGACAAAATAGCCTCCGGTACCTCTGAGCGCTGCAACTGCCGTATACTTGTCTGCATCAGGGCTGACGACCCTCCAAACATATTCTCGTGCTTCCTCGAAGTCGTTGTCTATGAACTCATGCAGAGGACGCATTTCTACCCCAGGCAGCCTGCTCTGCACCTTAATTATAGCATCATCTAGTTGCATAAAGAATGCTGCTCTCTCAGCCCTCTCTAGGTCTATGCCGACCTCCTCAACCCTCTTTAACTCTACTCCAGCAGCTGCTGCCATACCCCTGCTGCTTAATTCTACAACATCTATATCAGGCCCATAAGCTGCCTGCTTATTAATTGCCCTACTAGCCCTCTCTTTAATTGACTTTAGCCACTCATTGAGTCCTACCAAGACTTGAACCCCTCCCTCATAATTTCATCTATTAAGCCTGCCTCACCACACATTCTAACTACTCCCTCCTTCATTATGCATACTTTACTCGGCCTCAAGTACTTTGTAATAAAAGCTGTGTGAGTAACTATAACCATCGACCTACAAAGGCCCTTACTCAGCAGTTTCTTAAGTCCCTCAGCAATGTACATAATTGACTCAATGTCCACACCGCTGTCAGGTTCATCAATTAGTGCTAGCTTAGGTGCCTGCGCAGCCAGTAAAGCTACCTCAACTCTCTTCATTTCACCTCCTGAGAAGCCTTTATTTAAGTCCCTATCCACTAAGTGCTCAATATTTAGCGTAGCAATGATTTCGTCATATTCGTCTAGAGCATTTCTCCTCCTCAGTATTTCTCTTAGCAGCTCACCAACCTTTACACCATCAACCTTAGGAGGTATTTGATAAGTCATTCCGAGGCCTAAGCGCACACGTGACTCCAGAGGCGCACTAGTTATGTCCCTACCCTGAAATATAATCGTGCCCCTAATGACACGATAATTTGGGAAACCCATAATCGCCCTTATTAACGTTGTTTTGCCTGACGCATTAGGCCCTAATAGGTATACTATCTCACCCTCATTAATACTGAGTGTCGCATTCTTCACCACTAGCCTCTCTCCCACCTTAACAGCTAGGTCTCTTACACACAGCATATACTACTCACCAGCTCTGTGACGACCCTTCTAAGACCTTATTCTAAGTCTATTAGTGAATTATTAAAGCTCCTTACACACACTACTCTCAATGGATAATTTTAAGTTTAGGTTAGGCTTGTGCTGGTGTTAGGTGCTTCAGCGAATATAACCCGTAGCTATGACTTTAGGCACTTAATTAGGTCTTCTTCGTCAATAATATATGGCGTACCCTTGAACGTCCTCCAGAATATGTACCTAAAACTGAGCTTAGGTTTACTTGGTTCCTCAGCTCCTATGGGCTTCGCATCTATGACAACATCGCTAAACTCTACTGCAGGAACATACTCCCTTGGGTAGTCAGCTCGAATCAATCGCACAGCTATTATCCCGTACTTCCTGTAGATGGAGGCGCAACTGAATTGATACCTATTAACCTCCTTAAGTCCTTGAATATCCATAACCTCTCTTAGACCATGCATTATGAGCAGGGCTGGCTTCTTTTCTAATATAACAGATCTTTCCCTACTCACGAGCTCAGGTAGCGAAAATGCTGCTGGGTTGAAATCGTATAGGTCACTCAATAGCCTATCTAGTTCCTCTTGATACACACCTAATTCTTTAGCTGATTTCTTTATGTGGTATGCCACCGACTTACCTGGCTGAATGTAGCTTATTACCATTGTCTTAAGTTTGTTAATAGTAATGAACTTAGCTAGCCACGCAAGAATAGTTTTCGGTGTATTCATCCCTGGCGGGTAAATTATCGTTATTTGTGCACCTCTAGGAACTCTACCCACTCTTTCATCTAGAATCTTACAACCGAAGCTAACGGTCTCATCCACCCTGTAGAGCGGTATTTCACTTAATAAGGGTGTCACAAATGCCTTAATCCCCTGCCCTTTAACTATAGTGAAGGGTATCTCAGCTATAGTGATCGGGGCACCCCTCATCTTCCTGACTTCCATCCAGCGGGTTATTAAGCCGTTCTTTATCTCGGTCTTAAGCACTATTACGCCGTCGGCAACGAATTCTATACCGCCTAAATCAACAGCCTCCGCACCGTACGGTAAATCAGCTATTAGGAAGACCGATACCCCGAGGATGTTAGTTAGCTTGTATATGCCGGAGTGCAGGAACTCTCTCATCTCAGGATGCTTACCGAAGACCTTAAGTACAGGAGTAATACTATCGATAACCAATATATCTGGCTTAAACTTACTTACTTCAGCTACCAGTGAGGACGTAAGGATATCTATGAGCTCACTAGTAACTGAGGGTACCTCTAAGAATTTAAAAAGGCCCTCTTTCTCGAACCTCTCAAAATCAAGGCCTAACATCTTAGTAAATGCGTGGAACTTAATCCTACTTTCAGCCATACTCACGTAGAGGGTCCTGAGCCTCTTAGTAGTCATATTTGCGTGCGTTACCTTAGCAAGGAACGTCGTCTTACCCGCTCCCGGGTGACCAAGAATAACTATGAGAGTTCCCCTGCGAATTCCACCGCCAAGCACTTTATCCAGTTCCTCGTCACCTGTCGTGAGATATTCATGGATACTGGAGCAACCTACTTGATCATGTTCCACGCCACGCATGAGACCACCTAAAATACCTAAAATAGGAGATTACTTCGATAAGGTACATATGCGCTAGATACCTCAGCTCCTACTACATTAATAGTTAGGTATAAATTAATTTTATACTTTACTTGAATTCGCTTGAGTTATCGTTAATTTAGTCAGCCCACTAC
>QMWS01000113.1 GCA_003661745.1 Thermoprotei archaeon
GAAAATAACCGATTACCGCACCTATAATGATACCGACTATGAGGAAGACTATAGCCATTGTAGAAATTTGTCCCCTTCTCCTCATGGGGTCACCAAGTTGTATATATTTTTTAGCTTATTTAATCTACTACGCTTTTACTTTTAAAATTCATTTCTTTGAAAGAAAATAATTATAATACTTAGTGAGAAAAACTACTATCAGCTGAGGTTTTAATCAGAAATTGCGGTTATTGTAATATCAACTTGGCAGATCTTAAAAACATTGGGTTAAGTTTAGACCGTTCCTTTACCAGCTATTGTGATTCTAAGCAAATATCTTTGAGCGAATATGAAAAATACCACAACAGGAATCATGTAGAGTATAGCTATTGTGGCGGTTACACCTGGCTGTATGTAAAAGTATTCACCTGTCGTGAACGCGTATACTAACATACTAAGAGTCCAGTAATCTTGCGAAGTAATGAATGTTAAAACATATATAAATTCACTCCAACCTGATAAGAAAGCGAAGATAAGAACTGCCATTAATCCGTTTCTGACATTAGGCATTATTATTTTCCACCATGCCTGTAGCCGTGTACAACCATCAACTAAAGCTGACATTTCTACATCCCATGGTATTCCGTCAAAAAATCCCTTCATTATCCATATTCCTAGAGGAAGGTCAAGTGCTACTTTAACTATTATAACGCCTAGAAGAGTATTAAATAGTTTAAGCATATTCAAGATGTAGAATAACGCTATCAGTAGCGTAACGCCAGGAAATGAATGCAGAATAAGTATTAATGCCAGAAGATGAGATCTTCCTTTGAACTTGTATCTTGAAATTACATAGCCCGCTAATGAGGAAAAAATGAGCTCTAAACCCGCTATTGTTATTGCTAAGAGAAAAGTATTGAAAGCCACCAAATACAGATTTGGATAATATTGAGCCTCAGTACCGGGTACACGTATTTCACCAGTTTTAGCAATCTCCCAATGTTCTAACGTGAAACCAACTGGTATAATTCCAACCATCTCTTTAGATATACTACTTAAGAGAAGAAGTATATATAGTAGTATTACTGGTATAGTTAAACCAAAGGCAATTGCATACATTACTAATGACTTAACTCTATAAGAAAGATATCTTGACCTTAACATATTAGTCCACCTCTATTCTGGGCTCCAACATTAATTCTTTCATCTTAAACATTTTCCAGTATAAAACTGACATTGCTAAGCCTATGATTACTAAAATAGTGGCTAAAGCGGCTCCGTAGCCAAATCTAGTAACACCACCATATGCTTTAAAGGCTTGATGGTAAGAATAAAGCGCTAAGACCTCGGTTGTATAAAAACCAGGCCCACCATCTGTAACCAATAATATGTATTCATAACTTGTTAAGAGAGATAGTGTCTGATAAGCTGTTACAAACATAATGGGCCATCTTATTAACGGTAGTTCCACGTGTCTTATAAGCTGCCATGTTGACGCTCCATCAACTATAGCCGCCCTTAAATAATCTACAGGTATACTCTTGAGCGCTGCCGTGAATATTATCATACCAAAACTCGTCCCAACAAATCCATTAACTAAAATAACTATCAGCCAAGGTTGTTCGAGTAGCCAGGCTTTCGGTTCATAGCCTAAAGATGTAAAGATCCAATTAAATAGGCTGGTTTCTTCGGGCCTTGAAGCCCATAACCAGAGGAGAGCATAAACTGTAGAAGGCGTAATTCTAGGTAATAACCATATCGCCCTAATAGCTGTCCCTATTTTTTCGTGTATGTGATGAGTGAGGAGAGATACTATAAGTGCCATTCCTACATTAAAGAATGATAATGTCGTAAAGACATAGAAAAGGGTGTTATTGAAAATTTTAGTCATCCATTTCTCTTTAATCATAGCTTCAAAATTTTTTAGTCCAATCCAATGCCATTTAAAAGTCCAGTCCATGTCAGTTAATCCAATAAGAAATGTTAAAATAGCGGGTATTATGAAGAAAACAGTAATTATTGCAAGGCTTGGAACTAGGAATAAATATATACTTGATTTGAGCTTAAATTTAGCCATTTCTCTCAACCTGCTAAAAATAAAATAATGAGGATATTAAAGATTTTCTCTAATTTTTAGTCTTCCACGAGTAATTCGTCACCTAGTGCGCTCTGTAGTTGAGATAGTAATGTATCATATGCTTGATCAACGTTCATATCGCCGGTTTCAACAGCTCTTAAGACATTAAAGACAGCTCTGCTATATTCGCTCCATTGTGGATGACTCGGTATGAAAGTAGTATAGTCTAGCATATACGCAACATCCTGTAAGAATTTGTCCTGAGTATATCGACTATCAGATATTTCGCTGTATAATATCGCTAAGTGGGCACTTTCAATAGCATGTATGGCATTAAGATGAGGATCCGTGACTAAAGTTATTAACATGAAGGCAATATCAGCTTTACCTCTCTCGCTCGCCTGGGCTGTGATTGTATAAACCAATGGATGACTTAACGTGACTGGTTTCCTACCAGGTTCACCTGCTGGATGTAAAGCATAGCCCATAACTTTCCAAAATTCATCCTCTGAGAGCAAACCCTTCTTTATCCACTCGCCTTTATGCCAACTGCCACCTGAGATAAATAAAGCTTTACCTTTAGTAGCTGGTTCATGGAAATCTTTATCCCAGTCGCCACTAAATTGGGTTGGGAGTATTACTTTATATTCATGAACAGCTCTGTAAAACCAATCTAGCGTTTTCCTCCACGCACTCTTTGTGAAGACCATTTTGCCCGTGGCAGGATCCCATAATCTGCCACCATAAGCTAGGTAAAACTGTAGATAATCATAGCCTTCTTTTACTCTATGAATTAAACCTCTTTCGACATACCCTTTGTCTACAGCTTCTTTAGCAATTTCTAATATATCGTCTAGTGTTACTTCACCTCTCTCAATTTTCTCTGGAAATTCTGCTATCTCCTCCTCACTCCAACCAAGTTTCCTTAACACATCTTTTCTAAAGTAAAGTGGTCTAACTTCAGCATCCTGAGGAACCGCCCAAGTTTTCTCTTTATACCTGCAAGCATCCCACAGCGTGGGTATTATGTCATAGTAGACAGTGTCCCAATACTCTTCTATATAGTCATCTAGAGGTATTATGTAGTTATTTTCGGCTAGATATGCTATATCCTCATGACCAGTTAAGTATATATCTGGCGCTTCACCAGCCTTAAATGCCAGATAGAACTTCTTTCTGTACTCTTCCCACTCTACAGGTCTTACGAAGAATTCACCGGTAACTTTTACTTTTAAGTTTATCCCCATAGTTTCTAGCATTTTGTTTAGGCGTTCTGCAGCGATCTCGAAGTTCTTATACCTATATTCACTTGGTGGATCTGGTCCTATTGCCCATACTGTTATTGTTATTTCTGTTGGTGCTCCAGGTCCTGCTTCTTCTAGTTGTTTAGTTAGTTCTTCTACTTTCTTTTTGAGCTGTTCGTTTTCAGCTAGTAGTCTA
>QMWS01000114.1 GCA_003661745.1 Thermoprotei archaeon
CCTTGCATAGCATCACTAATCACCGTATTTATTGGTATCGCGTTCCACGTTATATGTTCGTGTAGGATGTCAAGAATATTTCTCATAGTATCGCTACTGGCGCTTATCATAACGTACTATAGTTATTTGCACTTCATCATCTCATCAAGAAAAATAGCAGTTAGTGTGTTGCCACTATTTAATCTGCTGAGTGACGATAGGCATGCAGTACTATCGCTAGATCTAGGTCAGGTAAGTCTCCTAGGTATTCTTTACCTCCTTAGGCACGAGATATGCAGGCTGCTACGTAGGAAAGTCTAAGTTTAGAGAATAACAATGAAGTTTTTTAAGGCCTCTACTCTTTAAGGGTTTGGGTGCCGCGGTAGTATAGCCCGGCCAAGTATGCGGGCCTCTCGAGCACTTAAGAGTTCCTGCGTGGATAGCCCGTGACCCGGGTTCAAATCCCGGCCGCGGCACCACCGACCCAATTCTTCATGAAGCTCACAGGAGTATCTTAAGCAGCTTCTCGCAAGCAGCTGTGATTCTGGAAGCAACAACCCATGTGTCCAGAGGCTTCGGATATATGGAGTAGGTGTACTTAGCTGATGCCAGTACCTCCTCACTGAAGTCGCCGTGAGGGAACCCGCCTATGACTATAGGTAAGTCCTCCTCTAGTGCTTTTTGGCATACCTCATCGGTTCCTACCAGCTCTCCTTTCTCGCTTAGGAGTATGACCTCTTCCTTACCTAAGTGCTTTAGTAGGGCCGTAAAGTTCATTGCTACAGCCTCCATTAATGGCTTCTCTGAATCCGGCGGTACCTTACCTACTGTAAGTAGCTGTTCTATTAGCCCGACAAACCTATTGTAATTCCTAGGAATCCTTGTTTTGGGATCTACGATTATGACATAGTCATTTACCGTATGAACGTAGATCCTTAACCTGCCCTCTAAGTTGAGGGGTGAGGAGAGAAGCTCAAGTAAGGTAACGTGGACTATATCGGGTCTGCCGCGCTTATGTCTGTTTCTTAACTTCTTCATTGCGTGATAGTGTAAGGAAACATCCAAAAGCATCTCAGTAGGCCTCTTACCTCTTCTTTGAGCTGTCCTAAGAACTGCTGGGTGCCCTACTATATCTCTCGGGACTAGCTCCAGACTCGACTCTGCTAGTATAAGCTTTATTACCTTCAAGGCCATCCCCAAATACGTGGTTGGTAAATATAGAAAGAAAAGTATTAAGGATTTAGCTGTTCAACGCGCGAGAATACTATACAGCCTGGCAATTAGTGAGGTCGAGAAAGGGGAATATGAGAGAGCAAGGAGATATATCGACGTAGCTCTAAGGCTTATCGAGAAAGCTAATGCTAGAAAGCCGATCTTTCTAAGGAGAGGTGTATGTAAGAATTGCCATACCCCACTTATTCCAGGATTGACATGTAGGGTAAGGCTCAGGGGCAATAGGAAACACATTATAGTTACTAAAACATGTCTACTATGTGGATGGGTGAGGAGAATACCATGCAGAAGAAAAGCAGAAAAGTAAAGGAGGCTATTCAAGGCAAGGCCCATGTCAATATAGGAAAGCAAGGAATCACAGAAAATGTAATCAGGGAAATAGAGAGAAGACTAGATGACGAGGAAGTTATTAAGGTAAGAGTTCTCAGATCCTTTAAGAGGGCTTCAGGTAGAGAGATAGAAGACATAGCTGAGGAAGTTGCTGAGAAAGTCAATGCCAGAGTGGTTGATGTACGTGGCAATGTCTTCGTACTCGTTAAGATTAAATCAAGAAGGAAATAATGTGTAGTGGTGCCGCCGGCGGGATTTGAACCCGCGACACCCCGGTCTTCAGCCGGGTGCTCTCCCAGGCTGAGCTACGGCGGCTCCAATCACATTAATTTGTTAGGGCCTCTTAAACTTTCTTGAGGTTTAATTTTTAAGGGTGTGGACTATATATCAAACACAACTCTAGCGTACCAGCAGTCACCCCTTCTTCCTATCTCCATCAACGAGTAAGTAACGGCCTTTACCTCTGTCCTAGGATCGTGTAGCTCAGGGTTAAATTCCTCCCCCCAAGCAATACCTCTAAACACTACATCGCCATCAGTTCTCCTCACATACTCTACCTTAAACTCACTAAACACCGTGTTATTCGCGCAATACTCTATGAGTAAGTCCTCAAGCCACCTATAGAGGGCGTTTTCCAGATCAAAACCGCTATCTTCTATAACAACATGCTTAACAGGCTTAACCTTAGATGTATCTATCATGACCTCAAACATAGCCTTGGCAGCTAATTCAAAAATTTCTTCGAGAGATCCCCCAAACACCTCGACATACGCGTCAGCTGTATGCTCAAGGAACTTAAAGCCACTACGGCAGCTCACAGTACCCCCACATCCCGAAGTTGCAACTTCAAATAAAAGCTTAAACCCCCCGGAGGTAAGAAATTTTGGCGGCGGTCGTCTAGCCTGGTCTAGGACGCCGGCCTTCCACGCCGGAAATCCCGGGTTCAAATCCCGGCCGCCGCACCACAGCATTGCCTACACACGTTATCAGGCACTTCGCTTCCCCGCTAAGACTAGGATGCGTGTTGGGGCAATATCACGAAGTTACTTTCCTTATCTTAATTACTTGCTCATCGCTCCGTAAACCGTAAGTCAGTACTACGAGATCACCAACCTCTACAGCCCCCTTAATTCTCAGTGTTTCATAGGTTTTCTCTAGCCCTTCTTCATAGCTGTTTGCAGGAACATGAAGGGGCTTGATACCCCAGAGTATGTTTAGTTTACGTAGTTGCTTGTTTGATGGTGAGCCAACGAAGAAGGGTACTGAAGGCCTCAGAAGCGATATCAGTCTTGCCGTAACCCCTCGTATGCTGTATATTATTAACTTAGCATTTAAGTCCTCTGCAAGTTCGGCAACACCCTTAGCATACCTTGCCTTAAGGCTTAGAACTCTCCTATTTGTGTAGATTTCAACCTTTTCCTCTGCTGCAGTAACTATTCTCTTAAGCCACCTTATAGCTTCGAGAGGGTACTTACCAACGGCAGTTTCTCCCGTCAGCATTAGTGCATCAACGCCCTCGCTAACAGCTACAGTAACATCAACTACCTCAGCTCTTGTCGGCACAGGCTTCTCTATTAGTGACTCAAGTAACTGTGTTGCGACAATAACGGGCTTCCCAGACTCTAGGGCGCTTCTAACAATAAGCCTCTGCAGGTGAGGTATTTCCTCTAAGCCAAAGTTCATGCCTAAGTCACCGCGCGCGACAAGAACTACATCAGCAGATTCTGCTATGCTCTTGACGTTCCTTACAGCGGACTTAGTTTCTATTTTAGCAATTATACCTAGGTCAGCATCCTTTCTTCTGAGGATGTCCCTCAACAATTCAATGTCCTTCCTCCTCCTAACATAGCTTAGCCCTATGTAATCGAAGTCATGCTTTATTGCGAAGTCAATATTCTCTAGGTCACGCTCTGTGATAGGTGGTATGTCGAATTCCTTATTCATAACGGTAAA
>QMWS01000115.1 GCA_003661745.1 Thermoprotei archaeon
AGATAAAGGAAATGCAGGAATATACATTGTAGCATACATTAAGGTTAACGATATAGTAGAGATCAAAAATTGGCTTCAAGCAATAAAAAAGTATCCTAACTTAAAGTACAGCCCACACTATTATTGGGAGGACACACAACGTATAACAGTAGCCGTAATAGGCGAATCAAACTACATTATACCACCTGTGAAAATATTCGATTTAAAGGAAAAGAAACCTACACGAGTACTAGTAGACCTTATAGGTAAAGAGAATACGGTAAGACTTATCAGAAACAATTTTAGAAAATCAAGACTAATAATCGTGGATAGCGATCAAATAGAGGATCTAATAGAGAGCTTAAAATAAACTTTCCAGCCTCTACACTATGTTATAATGTTAACCTAAATATCCTCAAGTATTTATCCATTATCTTCTTATCTTCAAGTAATGCTTCTACACTGACGCTGATTCTTCCATACCTTTCAAAAGATACAATAGCTTCTACCGATTATCATAGTTTAAGTTTCGGTTGTTTAGAAGGTCTTTCTATAATTAGCCCTATTATTGTTGCATGTAGAGACAAAAAGATGTCTCATAGCACTTGTATTAAACTCAGATTACATATTTACTTCTTTAGTAAGCCTATTATCAATCCTATGAAGAATCCAAATGTTACTGGTCCAACCATTAGTAGTCCAAGAGTGCTAATGAATCCTAGTATTACGTCTTTGAATTGAGCAGCAGTTATACCTATTTTTACTAGAAAATCTTCTATGCTTCCACCAAGACTCCATACGTTTAGGACTGCTCCTACTATTAATAATGCTATGAATGCCAGAATGTATTTAGCCATTTTAGCCATAATGTAGCCTAATCCAGCACCTAATATTATCTCTATGCCTATAGCTATTGCTACATTAGGATTAGACATCGCTACACTAACTATATCAGTTACACTAAACGTCGCATTAGTAGCATTAACTACTTCAACAACCCATGATGGATTAAACATACTCTATTCCCATTTTATAATCGGATAAAGCGGGATAAATGTATTCCGAAAACATAGTTTATCACTAAGCCTACATATATTATCATTGATTTAACATCATCCCTAAACAAAACTTAAGTACATGTTGACAATAAACCCTATGAGGGTAAAAACGTGAAGCTTGGGATTAGCTATAAGCATAGTGCTAGGGATACTTATAGCAGTATTACCATTGATAATTAATGTAATAGACTAATATTGTTCTACAGCTTACATAGCTACTGTTACTACTACTGGAACCCCAACGTCTACCAATGAAACCACTACAACTGTGACAAGCGATATAATTATAGTTAAACCTCAAGCAGTTTCATCCAAAGGTGAAGATACATTAATTGTTGAACCAGCCGAAGTTCTTGTTAAACCTAATACAGAGTTCAGTGTAAAGATAACGGTATTATTCAAACATGCACAATCATGACCTAGCAGTGATTGATTCCAAGATATTTCAATGAAAGATACATTAAAAATTATCTATGTAAAAACATGTCAACTAGAAGGGAAATCTAGCCTATGGGCTCTACAATCATAGCCGTTTCGCTGGAATAAAACCTTGAATTTGATTCGTGATCAAATAAAGCAACCTCTAACGTTCTTTAAGTTTCCTTACATAGTCTGAGAAACTTCAATTCGTATCCAAGGACTAGAATTACTGACCATGTGAACTAGAAATATGAGGTCTACGATAGGTAATTAGATATAAAAACCTTAACCTAATTATCCTAGAACCTTGTTAAGCCTTAAGCTAAGATCATATAGGTTTTCGGTTTGTTGAGACTAGAGACAAGATACTATATCCAAGGATACCTATGTGTTCATGATTTTCCAATTCTATATCATGGGATGATGTTAGCTCTTAGTATTGTACCGGGTTTCCTTATTAGTTACTATATGCGTAGCTAGTTATGTAGGTGTACCTGGTGGTTTCGGCTACTGCCATATACTTGCCAAGAAATATTATTGAGAGATTGTGTGAAGAAGCCAGAAAGTTGGGGCTTAGTCTAGAGGAGTATATCTTAGAACTTGTACTTCAGTCTCTTGATTCGTTTGAGCGTGTTCGAGAGTATATAAATGCCGCTAAGAACTTACTTGATCAAACTCGAAAAGAACTCGAAAAGGGCGATATTAGACGAGCAGCAGAGAAAATCTGGGGAGCTACTGCTTTAGCAGTAAAAGCCTATGCTGAATGGAAGGAGGGTAGAAGGCTAGTAAGTCATAGAGATCTATGGGAGTATAAGAGAAAGATCGAGAAAGAGCTTGGCGAATGGGTCTATGACTCATGGATGGCTGCTAATGGTATGCGCACCTGTTTCTATGAAGGCTGGTGTAGCCGAGAAGATGTAGAGGAAGCACTAAAGAGGGTTAGCAGATTAATTGAAGAGATAGAAAAGAAGGTTAAAACTTAGAATATTATGAGAAGACGCTTTACATCTTCTAGACTGAGCTCTATCAATCTTTTACATCACCATTATCGTCAATAGTGGATTTGTAGCTCCCTATTGACATGTTGTTATCTCTGCTTAATTAGTATTAGCGGATTCTTATGGATAGAGATAAACTGTTTATCGGGTATACTCTATAAATTATGAATAAAGGCTACTCTCATTATCCTTAGATTCAGAACATCGCTATCTCTCTGCTCATTAACTAAAGTTATCACTTTATATAGCTAATATTTAGATGACATAGCTAATTGTAATTCTATATAGCTGTAAGTGATGATATATTTGATTTGGATCTTCAAAATATATAGCTGTATCTTTGAAAGCAGATAACACAGAATAGTGTTACAAGCTTAACCTGAGGTTTTACTAAACATGGTTGAGCTGGCTGAGAAACTTGAGAGGATATACCGTATATTTCCTTGGCCTGAGGATCTGAGTTCACCTATGGTTGGTAAGAGGCTAGATGAAGCATACAAGGTGTTCAGGGATTTATTAGATCATCCATGGCTTAAGGATTTATTAGAAGAGAGGAAGAATAAGGATCTTATAGTCATAGACATATGTGGTGGTGCAGGTATAGGCGGGATTGCGCTGGCTAAGGCATTAATGGATAAAGGATTAGGAGTAAAGCTGATAGTGAATGATCTACGGGCTACAGCATTGGAAAGAGCAATAAAGTATGCTAAACAAATCCTGGGTTTAGAAATAGATACATTAATAGATGATGCACTAAAACTACATAAGCATAATATTAGAGCAGACCTAGCATTAATTTATGGATTAACAACACCTCATTTCAATCCATACCAGATGGTAACACTAATAGCTTCAATAGCGTGGATACTAAGGCCAAACGGCATCCTCTTAGTAGAAGAACATGATAGAATATACCAGATATTCTATAGAATTGGTTATAAACAAGTATTAGCGGAATATGCAGGGGAGGACAGGATAGCGTTAAGCATACACGCAGGGTATAACCCGTTAACAGGAGTGTTCAAGAGG
>QMWS01000116.1 GCA_003661745.1 Thermoprotei archaeon
CACCACAGCCTACTAGTAGGTATTGAGAGGCATATCGCGAGAGCTGAAACGCTGACTGAGCAGGACCTCTGGGTCATGATATGGAATGACAGTGTATGGCACGGAGCATCAGGAGGCTAAAGCGGAATACAGCGCAGAACCGCAGGTAGATGTTTTTCCCTAACCACTCGCTTTGGTTGACTCTAGCCCGTAATGCCTTACTCTGTCCTCGCTAGGTGTCTCTCCCGCCCCCCTACTACTGCCTGCCGTCACTATACCTGCTACATGCGGTACCTCAATATATCTTCGAACCAGCCACACGCCTAGGTATACGAACGGTGTGTCTATGAGTGCTATAATTACCTTAAATAGCCACAAGCTCACGATCATCATAGCTAAGTCTGTGAGTCCTATTACTCCGTAGAAAGCTATTGTCGTGAATATTGCTGAGTCTATTAGCTGGCTGACGATAGTTGATGCGTTATTCCTGAACCAGAGCCACCTACCCTTAGTTATCTCCCTCCACTTCCAGAACGCCCACACGTCATGATGTTGGCTGGCGATATACGCTATTAGTGAGGCAGCTACTATGCGTGTCTGGAGCCCGAAGACCTTGCGGTAGAGCTCCTCCATAGAGGGTTCTATGGCGGGTAGAAACCAGTCCATCCAGACTAGGGCGAGCATAATTACCTCGGCTGCTAGTCCAGCCCACACAATGTAGACGGCCTTCTTCTTCCCGTACACCTCATCGATAATGTCAGTGATGGGGAAGGTGAAGCAGTAGGCTATGGTACCTGCTGGCACTATGAGGCCAAGGAAGTTCACTATCTTAATCCCAGCAGCTATGTTAGCAAATACTATAGTAGCTGAGAAAATACCTGATAGTATGATTAGTAGCGGCACGCTCCTCTCACTCACCACATCCCTCACCATACCTGCCACCGCCCTGCACGGTCTTCAGCGCATGTTATAACTCATGACTCGTTCTAGTATGGATTTACGGATTAAAGGTTTTTAGATCTTAGGGCGACTGTTGCGCTTCTCTGCACTTAGCGCTTACGTAGCCCTCGCTAACCTCCACAAACTCATCGCTGTCACTTATCTTAGGGTATTCCTTATATATGGTGCAGTCAGGGATTCCTGCCTCTAGAAACGCCTTATGCCTTTTTACGCAGCTCTCGCACCTACCGCAGTGGTGCTCCCTACTTAGGTAGCAGCTCCATGTACGGTAAATTAAGTTCCCGAGTATTTTATAGCCGCGCCTTAGGTTCTCGGCCTTGGTCATGCCTTCACGGCTGGGGCTCCACACCTCTACCCTCCTCTCAGACCTGAAGTGGCATATCCTGAAGGCTGTTTGGAGCGCCTCAATACACTCGGGCGAGCAGTCAGGATATAGCGGCTCCCAAGTATCCTCCCTAGGCGCTATGTCATTATAGTGTGCGCCAAATATTACGTACTTAGCGCCTATCGTGTAGGCGTAGGCAGCAGCTATGGACAGCATGATTACGTTCCTAATAGGCACTACTACCGTAGGTTTATACTCGACCTCAATAGCTACTGACTCATCAGTTAATTGAGTACCCCTCCATAGCTCCTTCATGAAGGAGATATCGACTACTCTAAACTCAACTACCTTTCCTGGAAGGTCTAACTTATTGATTTCTTTAACCAGCTCCTCGGCAATAGTTACTTCTTTACTTCCCTTCTGCCCATAAACAAATGAGAGCGCGTGCGCGTTGAAGCCCCTAGCTAGCCACCGAGCTAGGTACGATGTACTGTCGACTCCACCGCTAACTAAAGCAACAACCTTGCCCTCACTACTGTGCATGTATAGCATCACCGTAACTGAGGACTTAACTTGCGTAAAATAAGTTATTTTTCTCGACACCCCCAGATCTTCTCCTACCTGCAGCCACTATTAGTACAATACCTACTGCGGTCAGCACTATTCCAGCAATGAATTTAGCAGAGAGTGTTAGATAGTTCCATAACCACGTAGGTAAGTGGATGCTCGTGCTTTATCTTTGGTAACTATGGTTGTTCTGGAAACTTGCACGGGCTTGCCCTTCATCCCTTCTTGGATCTGCACCTGGTTGGGGGCTTTCAGGACTTCCACGAAGCCTCACACCTTGGGTTAGGAACTTAAGACCTTTAAGTGCTGAATTCCATGAAGCAACTACATCTTTAGTAAACAATGTGTCCGTTAGGTAGCTTAGCCCACCATAGTTAATGAACATTAGCTCACCACCTACAGGCGATGTCTTAAAAGCCCTTTACTAACATAGATAACATGTATCCCTCCTACAAGCACCTTATATCATGTGTACGATTGAATTCTATGGTAAGACCATAGGGGGCTTCTTGTTGAACCTCCTTGAACCACTAGCACTATTTCCAGCTTATTTAAAGCTCTTATTCAAGCCATTGAAAGGTATAGTACCCATTAATACTAAGTCACCTTTCAAGTCTATGATAGTGTAAGTCACATTGTTGAAGTTTATGTATGCACCTATAACTGCTCCAGGGGCTTAGTAACTATTTCTTTCTCGAATAATAGATAAACCCGTATCCCGCCATCCTTATAGCTTACCAGTACCTCCTTAAGTCTCCATTTACCGTTAAAGTACTTGATCAAGATAACTATACCACAGTAGCTTTAGTTCTATTCACTCTCCGTTAAGGACTGCTATTCTTAACATCTTATCTTCTAGGTTTAACTTATAGTCTTGCTGGTCTATTCTAACTGTTAACTTTTTCAGTATTGGTTTTGAACCGTCATTCTTCTTGGTTGCTTTTACTACTTCTCTCAATCTTGTGGCAGTGATGCGCACGGAAATCTCGCTCTCTAGGTATTCTGTAGAACCTATAATGAAGCTCCTTCATAGAGTACATGGTCTAGCTTCCATAATTTGATCTCTATAACATATTGTGTCCAATCACGATATGCTTTGAGGAACTCTATTAGCTTATAAAGGGAGCTTACCTGACTTCTTAATTCCTGTAGCGGCCTCCTCGGCAGCCCTGCCCCGCTTCTTCACCCTTAGGGACTGCTGCCTCAGGCATTAATACGCACGCAGCAATGTACAAAATTATGACCATACCGAATTAATCACGAAGAGAGTTACAGTAGCTTGTCTCTAATAATTATTGAGTCAACATTAAAGTACCTAGCTAACCTTCTACAGACACCACAAAGTACCTTCTCCTACTCTGGTAGAGTCTTTTAATGTAAATAGAGTATAGGGTAAACTTAAACTGCAGTGATTCATAGTGTTTCAAGAAGAAGGAAATTGAAGAATACATAAGCAAAGACATCTGCTTCGACCTACTCACTAATAAAGTTGACTTATCTGCTACTTATCTCGAGTTCAGGTATTCGGGGCTTATTCTCTAGCCATTTTAAGCCCGCTGCATCAGCTGTAGTCATCGCTAGATATATAACTGCTAGCGTCATGAAGGTCTCTATCGGCATGAACCACTCAGAGTTAAATGTCTTTCTACTGA
>QMWS01000117.1 GCA_003661745.1 Thermoprotei archaeon
GGCGCTGGCGCTATGCTAACTCACGAAGCATCCATAGGCAAGGTAGCTGAGGAGGAAATAGTCTACTTAATGAGTAAAGGGTTTACACGCGAAGAAGCTGAGGAGATAGTAGTAAGGGGCTTCATGAATGTTGAGATTAGAGGTGTTACGCCGAAGATTAAGGCGTACATATCAAACATACTCAAGCTAATGAGTAAGAGGTCACTAAGTGGTTAGCTATCTATTGGCAATCTTAATTTCCCTGCCTATGATGCTAGAGCTCTCCTTGATTAGCTCCTTAGCTACTACTTCGCGGTTATTCTCGTCAAGCACAACCTTAATTACATATATCCTTCCATCGTCAGGTATGCCGTCACGTATTATGTAGTTAACGAGTTTTCTAGTAGTTAGCGTTATGTTCATGCACAACGCGTCCGTTAAGTCGTAGAAGCCTATATCCAGTATTTCACTACTTCTCTTCAAGTTCCCACTAACCGACGTTATCAAGTAATCAACTATTAAGTAATGGTACTTAACGGAGTTACGCACCCTCGAAATGTATTCTGTAAGTGCAATTAGCTTAGGATTCGCTCCAATAAGACCCGTCTCTTCGCTTAGTTCACGGAGTACGGCATCTTCTAGGGTCTCACCTTCCTCAACATGCCCTCCTGGTACCGACCACCACCCAGCTGAGGGCGGGTACTTCCGTTTAACGAGAAGTATCCTATTGCCTTGAAGTACTACCGCGCCAACCGCTAGCTTTGGCCAGCTCATGAACCTACACCACAGTTAATTAGTTATGAGTGAGTAAAAAGCACATTAATGCTAGTTACCGTACTTAATATCTTGAAGTGTGGTGTAGTTGCTAACACTAAAGTGCTTGAAATGCGGTACAGCAGCTAATCCGAGAGAGTACGTGCTGAAGTGTCCTGCATGCGGCGGTACCCTAGTCCCTACTGTAGAGAGAATCCGCAATTTAGTGAGAAGCGACTATGCTGGTGTATGGTCTTGGCGGAAGTACCTAATGGATAGTTCAAGTACAGTAACTCTCGGTGAGGGCAATACACCGCTGATCAGGTCGGCAGGTATCGGTGCTGCTATCGGTGTTGCCGATGTTTTCATTAAGAACGAGTCCAGAAACCCCACAGGTACATTCCTCGATAGAGGCTCAGCAACATTAACTTCCGCAGCGCTAAATTTTGGGGTCAGAAAGCTGGCTATTGCCTCGCTAGGCGACTTAGGTATATCTGTCGCATCCTACGGCAGGAGGGCTAAGTTAAAGTCGCTGACGTACCTCCCGTTATCGGTGGCGCCCTCGAAGGCCTACCAGACGCTCCTGTTATCAGATAAGGTCGTGTTTGTTTCAAGCTACGAAGAAGCAGTGAGGAGGGCACTAAGGCATGAGTCAGCAGACGTGATGCCTGTTACCCCACAGAACCCCTATTTACTTGAAGGCTACAGGACGATCTACTACGAAGTATTCTATGCCTTGAGGAAGCACCCTGACTTTATCGTAGTTCCTATAGGTGACGGAGGCCTCTATACCATGCTGTGGGTCGCACTAAATGAACTGGGTGGTGATTCAGTAGTTGTCGGTGTTAAAGGGAAGCGTGACTCGCCATTAATGAAGGACATAGCTGTTGAGAAGCCGCTGCTATGGGATCTAGTTGAGATGGCCGTTAGGGACTGCGGTGGCTTCATTGTTGAGGTGGATGAGGAGGATATTGTAGAGGCAGCAAGATTACTTGCTAAGAAAGAGGGCATGCTGGCTGAGCCAGCTGGAGCGGCAGCGATTGCAGCATTAATTAAGGCGCACAGCAAGTTCGACAGGAAGTCAAGTATTGTTGCTATCGTTACTGGGGCTGCACTAACCGATACAGCCACACTGAAAGCACTAATAGGTAGGTCTATAGAATTGATGGATGTTCAGAAGATAGGCTTTACTAAGGCACTGATCTTGGAGATCCTAGTGACGCACGGGCCCTTACACGCATATGCCTTATGGAAGGTCATTAGAGAGTATCATGGCCTGAGGATAAGTCTCAGAGCGCTCTATCAGCACATGAAGGAGCTAGAGGACCTAGGCATGGTTAAGGTTGTTGCTGAGGAAGTCGTTGAAGGTAGGCGCAGGAAGGTATATGAAGTAACTGAGAAGGGAATAAAAGCAATTAGCTAGTAGAATTCATGGTGAGTTAAAGATGCAGCAGTTAAGTAAGGGGCTAAAGTTCAGTAAGAAATTCAAGGTTACTGAAGAACATACAGCTAAGCACTTAGGGTCAGGCGACGTAGAAGTGCTCTCAACGCCCTCGCTGATACTGTTCATGGAGGAGACATGCAGAGCATTTACTGATGAGTACCTACCGGAAGAGCAGACAACCGTAGGGACGATGGTCAACATAAGGCACATGAAGGCAGCTCCAGTAGGTGCTGAAATAGAGGTTAGAGCTGAGATACTGAGTATTGATGGAAGGAGGCTGACGTACTGGGTTGAGGCCTGGTGGGGAGACAAGAAAATAGGGCAGGGAGTTCACGAGAGGGTCATAGTTAATAGGAAGGAATTCATGGAAGCGCTAGTAAAGGAACTAAAGAAGTAATGCGTAGAGGCTCAGCAATCTTCAATAATCTATCCTCTATAATTATTTTCTAACTTTCTTTCTACTTTACTAAAGGTACTAAAACATAAACAGCTCATGCAGCTTAGCCTGAAGTAGGGCAAATATACTTAATTACGATTGATACTTCGGTGGTACTATTAAGAAAGCTGTACTTCAGGCTAAGCTGCCTGATGGTAGAATCCGTTGCGGCACATGCATTCGGGGCTGCTGTATACCGGTAGGGCTTGCAGGTCTCTGCGGCAACTACGCGAACATTGACGGGGTGTTGTATAATATTGGGTACGGTAAGGTCTCAGCTATAGAGTCTAGACCCATAGAGATTAAGCCCTTCTTTCACTTCTGGCCTGGGAGCGCAGCGACAACGTTCAGTGGCTGGGGCTGCAATTTCCTCTGCCCTTGGTGTCAGAACTGGTCATTAAGTAAGGTGAAGCCGCCTAAGGAGAGTAGTGATATAATCGGACCGGAAAAAGTGATTGAACTAGCGATCGAGTGGGGTGATGACGGCGTTTGCGCTAGCTTTAATGAGCCGACAGTACACCTAGAGTACTTATTGGATGTATTTAAGTTAGCTAAAGCAAGAGGGCTCTACACAACAATAGTGAGTAATGGCTCACTAACTAGGGAGGCACTGAAGCTACTTAAGGACGCAGGACTTGATGCTATGAATGTTGACATTAAGGGCTGCCCTGAAACGTACAGAAGGTTCATAGGCATACCTAATCCCGAGGAAGTGCTCCATACAGCTAAGTATGCACTAGAACTAGGAATTCACGTAGAAGCGGTATTCCTCGTAGTTACTGGTGCTAATGATTGGGATGAGTGCGTTGAGTGGGTACTAAAGTCACACATTAAGTACTTAGGTACAGATGTCCC
>QMWS01000118.1 GCA_003661745.1 Thermoprotei archaeon
ACGAACGAGAGAATAGTAATGGCTATAGTGGGGTTCCAGAACCCTGAGCCATCACCTAAAACCAAATACGTTTACGGCAAAATAGGTGTAGACGACCTACCAGTATTCTACGTTGGAGACCTTGAAGGATTCAGAGTAAAAGTGCTGCCTCAAAGCTTCATTTTGAAACCTAGGACGACGATTGAGCTTAAACAGTACATTGTAGCTGAAGGATACGATGAGTTCAAACCTGTCGGTGTAGCGTTCCTACCCACCGACCTTGCAGCGAAGCTAACACCTTTCGCATAAGCAGAGAAGCTGTTAGGATAGGGGGTGTGTAGCGGTGCCAGTAGTTACTGTTAAACATGTTTTCATACTGACGAGAGCTAAAGGCCGTAACATGCTTTACGTATGGGCTGACGCAGAGGTTGCCGATGGGGAAAGCATTTACGCTAGAGACCTTGGTTTGAAAACAATATATGATGCTGAAGTTTTAAGCAACAACGCAAACATTAACGCAGCTGGAACAGTAATGTATCCTGGAAGCTACGGAAACTACATAGTGGTTTACGGAAGCGACGTAAGCGGCTCAGTAGCTGCGGCTGCGGGAAGCTTCTACGCTTTAGTTAAGGCCCTCGGAATCTAAGCCAACATTTTTTTACCTTCAAACCACAGTTTCAACAAGGGTGAAGAAGTGTGGCTGAAACAGAGGTTAGAGTACAGCTTCAAAGCCCAATAGTTAGAGACACCCATGAAACATGGCCAACCCAGGGGGACATTGTCGAGGTTAGGAGGGTTACTAAGGAAGCTGTTGTTAAAAAATACTATCTGCTAGCAGATGAGGAGCCAGCTCAGCAGCTGAGAGTTGAATTCGACGTTTCAGGCCCACCTGAGGAGGAGTTTAAAGACTACGAGGTTAGAGCTCTTGAAATAGAGACTTCGCCTGAAGTTGAAACAATATTCTACTACTGCAGAATAGGTGTTGTTAGAGGGAACATTCTACTGCTAGTTCCCCAGCTAAGGGAGAGGTGGGGCCTTGACAAGTACAGGGATCCTAAGAGAGGTATTCAGGAGGGAGTTTACGCTGCCTTCATAGACCCCATTGTCAGCCCAGCCTACAGTCCATCGCCCTGGAGCGGATTCTGGATTCTAGGTTTAAACGTTTGGCCAGTGCTTAGAGCATGGAACCCTCACAGCTACCCTATTAAAGTGGCTTCCATAATTTACCCGGTGAAGTTCACAGTACTTGAAGTTACTAGGGAAAACTACCCGGACCTATATGAGAAGCTTGAGAGGAGGCTTATTAGGACGAGAACCCTGTACGTTCACGCAGCAAAACCGGTTGAGTAAGAGGGGTGAGCTGTGAATGCCTGAAGTAAAACATGTTAGGGAGGAAATCTGGGACGAACACACTAAAGAGTTTAGGTTTAAATCTCTTCCAACAGTACCGGATGTTAAACTGCCTATTCTAAGAAACGACCTGTCAGTAGCTGGCGGTGAAGCAGCAGCAATTGGAAGCCTAACCATACCTGCAGGCTCAGTGCTTAGGGTAACCCTTCTAAGATATTTAAGCAGCGACCCTAGGGGAGCTGTTTACGCAATAGTTGAGAACGGTGGAACAGTAGACCACCTTTACCTGCCAAGCTCAGGTGAAACATTAGTTACCGCTAGCAGGGACAACCCAGTATACGCCTTGGAGGGAACTGTTGAGCTACAGCTCCTAGCGCTCCTAGGCTCAGTAAGCCCTGGAACAATCTATGGTCTAACATTGCACGGATACTACTCTAAACAGAGAAGCCTCAAGTACATAACCTAAACCTGTTTTTTTCCTCAACACCGTTCCCCATACTAGGTGGTTTGGTGCCCGTTTTCAAAAGCTTAAAAATTAGAGAGGAGAACATAGTAGACCCTCTTAAAGTCTACCTTTACGACCCTGAAACTGGGAGGAAAGTTCTAATATCTAACACCAGGGTTTTACCGACTATGAGCGTTGACTTCCTCATGCGCAGAGGGGAGCTGGCAGGGTTCACCTCCCTTAGAGCTGAATGGCACGGGGTGGTGGATGGCTCGGTCTACAACCTCCCAGACGGGAGCTTCTACTACCCTCCGGATCTAAGCTTCGAGCCTTCATGGGCTTACGGCACGGTTCCCACTGGATCAGTAGTGAACATCACCAAGACCTACCTAGGTGCTGAAGACTACAACGCAGGGTTAATCATAGAGTGGGGTACTGTCCCAGGAACATACGGTAAGAACATGAAGTTCCCGGTGGCTGCGGACAACACAGTGCCAGTGGACTTCCCGCTCACCTTCCACGAGGGAACATATTTCAGAATAGGTTTCTTCGCAACCAAGAAAAACCAAACCCCAACCCTACACGTGATCATGCTGGGTTTCGTAGAACCTAAAAAGTAAAGGTTTTTCACAGGCAATCAACATATTTTCTAAGCGGTGGTTTAGAAGTGGCCAGGATACCTGTTTTCAGAAGCGGGAAAATACGTAAAATAGTTGAGGAAGCTGTGAAGCAGAAGAAGCTAATCATTATTGCTCAAAGGGAAACAACCAGAATTGTTAAGCCCGAAAACCCTGAAAGAGTAGTTTTCATTGCGAGGGAGGAAACGTGAGCACGTTCCCTCAAATCCTGGTTCCAGTACTGGAGCTTGCAAGGAGAACCCCGTGCGAAGTAGTTGCCAAGTACTGGCATGACACCTCATACTTCATAATTCCACCTGGATTCCCTAGAACAAGGTTCCTGTGGATGCCTAGGCCAGGCTACGTTCTAGTACTGATATTTACTGTTCTAGGTAGAGGATACCCTTACGACCCTTCAACGGGAACAATAGATACTAGTAAATGGTATGAGAACCCCGAGGCAGGTTTCTGGCATGAAATAGCTGACATGAGGTATCACTGGGACCCCCTGGTAAGCAGCTTAACGGATAAAGTGTACCCCCACCTCTCAGTAGCCAGTGAGAAATGCCCGTACGTTATAGAGTTGGAGAACCCGACAGAAGACTGGATATACTTCAACATAACCATTCACATGTGGGAAATGACGTGGGGATTCTACGAGAAAATATTTAGACCATACCTTCTAGGAATCTTCTACCACTACTGGAAGCAGGGAATGGAGCTTATAGCTGAAAGCAAAGGGGAAACCCTAGACATCTACTTGGCAAGAAAATACAATGAAATACTTAGAAGATCAGGGGTAAGAGTGGAGAAAGCAGGGAAACCGCCGGCAACAGCTAAGGTAGAGTAATTCTAAAATATTTACACTGTAAATATTTTATTTAGAATATTTACAGTAGATACTATTTTGAAGAGGTGAGGAAATTGAACAATAGGAGCGTGAGGAACTAGTTGTAGGGTGGGGTTATGCGTATTCTCTGGGTAAGGGAGCTGGGGTTACCCCGCTCCCCCCAAGAGCGACGCGTTCTGGTTGAATACGGGCTATTCTACTGTTACTAGGCATCTCCTACCT
>QMWS01000119.1 GCA_003661745.1 Thermoprotei archaeon
CTCACGGAATCTTGAGGTAGGACACACTGTCATCTTAGAGACTTCAGTACCTCCCGGAACAACCGAGTATAGAGTTAGGAGAATACTTGAGGAGCAGTCAGGGCTAGTAGCGGGCAGAGACTTTGCCCTAATATATTCACCTGAGAGAGTAATGATCGGACATGCTGTTGAAGACATAGAGCAGAGGTACCCTAAGATAGTCTCAGGTATAGGTGAGAAGTCCGTTAATATTGCTGTAGCGCTCTACTCCCACATATGTAAGGCAGGCGTCATAGTAGTCTCATCGCCTAGGGTAGCCGAATTCACTAAGCTTGCTGAAGGTATATACAGAGATGTAAATATCGCGTTAGCTAATGAGCTAGCTAGGCTAGCTAGGATAATTGGGGTGGACTTTAACGAAGTTAGGAAGGCGGCCAATTCACAGCCTTACTGCCACCTTCATAAGCCAGGCTCAGGTGTCGGAGGGCTCTGCATTCCGGTATATCCGATGCTCATGGAGTGGGTTGCTGAGCTTAATGGAATGAGACTTGAATTAGTGCTTACTGCTAGGCTGATTAATAGGCAGCAGCCACTCTATCTCACGTCACTCCTACTTGAAGGGTTGAGGGCAATTAGCGTTAAAATTAGTAGCAACGTTAAAGTAGCTGTGCTAGGGCTGGCATTCAGAGGTGACGTACCTACGGCAGCCTTATCCCCAACCTACGACTTAGTGAGGTCGCTTAAGGAGCTAGGACTTACCGTAGTAGTTCATGACCCGCTTATTAAGGATGATATAAAGCTCCGTGAGCTAGGAATCGCGCTAACAGACGATATTGAGGAGGCGTTAAGGGGCTGTACAGCAGTTGTGATAGCGACTGATCATTCGCAGTATAGGGCATTGAGTACCTATGACATACTTAAGGCTTCAGGTAGTGCTAAGCTAGTTATAGTAGACGGAAGAGACATACTCAAGCTAGATGAGTGCGGTGGTAAGGTACTCTACACAGGTGTTGGTAGGTCGTGGATGCTGCTCTAGTGTCACAAGAGTTAATTGACAGGCATATCAATTATTTAAGATTATTTAGTGTTTAGAGTTTTATGCAGGGAAAACAATGACATTACTTTAAGTAGCTAGTACGTCACCTACTACCCTATCTTTGCCGTAGCGCTTGAAGTACTCAACCAGCTCATTAATTGGCTCACTGAGTATCACATATGGTATGGTAAGCATTCTTTTCCTAGTGTAGTCGAGCATATAGTAGCTCCATTCCCTCACAATCCTGTCCTCACGTAGCTTATCTAAGAAGATGCTAAAGTTAAATACCTCATCAGCTGGTAACGAACCGAGTATTAGTCCAATGCCCTCTATCGGGTTAAAGAAGGCGCTGTCAAAGTACGGGTGAGCCACCAGTGCTTTACCCACCCTGTGGAGTTCAGCTGGATTACCCCGCAGTATAGCTGCGATATATATACTTGCGTGCTCCTTTAGCGGTGCCGAAATCAGCTTAACACCCCTTATTACACCTCTCGCCTCAATGTGGTTCTTGAAGTGCCTGAGCACCCTAATATAGTTTATTGATGTAACTGGCTTGAATTCCTTATTAAGGTCTTCCGTTATCTTCTTCAGCGAAATGAATGGATTCTTCTCTAACTCCCTAATTATGAATAGGTCTATTTCATCAAATTTTCCTCTTCTGAGCGCCCCGCTAGGTATTGCTTCCTTTGGTGACGTCTTGATCACATTTAAGAGCTCGTCCCAATCTAGCCTAATTACATTCGTCTTCGGGTCATAGTATTTCCTTAAGTTAGGCTTAGCCGGTATCGAATACGTTAGCTTAATAATTTCCCTAGGCTCTCTTGGCAGGATACCAGCTAAGCTATTGATTAGTGTTTCGCTCATTCCCCGAGGTACTAGGTATATGAGGAATGTCCCCCAAGGTATCAGTGGCGCGTAGAATCTGAGCGTACTCTTGAAGACCTCCTCATACTCCATATACTCATCCAGAACTAACGTAACTGCCTCTAAACCTAGTCTCAAGATATCTACATCAGCAGTAAATCTGAAGCCCTTCTCCTTTAACACATTCATAAACTTCCATATAGTCGATGCATGCAGACCCATATCTTCGGCTACCCTAGTGATCTCGGGAATATAGTCATAGCTCTGCACCTGCTCTATGAAGTCAACGAGAGAAGGATTTAGGGCTCTCTTAGAGCACTGCCTAAACCTGTCTAAGGCGTCACTAATCGAAGACTTGCTGCTCAAAGACAGGGTACCCTATATTATTCGCAGATTTTTTATTTATAAAATTTACCGATAAGACAGTATGTACAAGTACTTATGTGTATTAGAGTTTACGATAAATTTAACTTTGGATCTAGTTCTTACCAATTAAAATGTTTAAACGTACTCATTATGATTATAGACAATAACAATGCCTAGTTAAAGATTTTACACTATTAACATACTCTAACAAGTAATTATTTGATGTAGAGTAGGACTGTATTACTTAAGGAAGAATTACTTAGTCACACTCACTATACTGCCCAATTCTGGGTGGGGCTTATACCCAGGCAACTTCTCAATGTAAGACCTGAACTTACTGGATCTAAGCATCTCAATAAAAGCTCTAACGCTGCTCTTATCAAGCCTATTTCGCGGTACTATAAAGTCGAAGTATTCCCACATTATTGGTATGAAGTTAAGGCCGTACCCCTCAGCTACTAATCTAATAGTAAAGCCTACGTCGGCGTCTCCTCGCGCTATGGCTGACGCCACGTCCCTGTGTGTGGCTACCTCTACATCATAGCCCTTTATCTTGGACTTTAAGTCTCCTAGTCTAATACTTAAGCCTAACTTAGCTGCTTGCTCCACTATGAAGTGGTCAGCAAAGATTCTAGTCCCAGAGCCTCTATTTCTATTCACATACCTTAAGCGGCCCTTGAGTAAGCCTTCAAGAATATCATTTAGGGTAATACCCTCCCCCAACCTGTGAACTATCCCTAGCTCTCTCATGTAGCCTCTGATAACTACGGCGTAATCTACCAGCCAGTACCTCCCAAGGTATGGGATATTGTATTCATTAGTTCCAGGGTCGTAGAGGTGCACGCCCGCTATGTCAGCCTCACCTAATGTTAGTGCTGCTAACCCGCAGCCCGAGCCAACCCAAAGAACCTCTATTTCGGATATTCCCACATCCCTCAATAGGCCCATAAGGTACTCCACAGCCGGGTCGTGACTCCCCATGTAAACTAGATCAGGTAGCCTGATACTAAAGTCTACTTCCTTAACGTCAAACCTAGCCCTCGTTAGTTTCTCGAAAAACTCTACGTACTTCTGTAGCAGATTCCTTCCGTTATCGGTTAGCCTTGTACCGCCTCCTCTCTTCCCTCCGCGCTTAGCCTCAATTATCCTCACACCCAATATTCTCTCTATCTTTGCTATAGTCTCCCACGCTCTGGAATAAGGAATACCGAG
>QMWS01000120.1 GCA_003661745.1 Thermoprotei archaeon
CTCTCAATAGAGAAGTCGTGCTCCTTAACTAGAATGCCTATTACTTCATCTTCTTTAGGTTCACCCCACTCAAGTTTGTAGCTATCGGTTACTTCGGGCTTTAGGAATAGCTCCTTTATCTTATCAGGTGGTACAGGGAATTTAGCGTCTGGAAGTGCCTTGAGGGCTCTATCGATACTCCCGTACGTTTTAATCAGCCTTAATGCTGTCTTGGGTCCAACACCTTTCACGCCTTCTGGATTGTAGTCTGTACCTAATAGTATAGCTATATCTATTAATTGCTCCCTAGTTATACCTAGCGCCTTAAGCACTTTCTCAAGCTCGATGACCTCAGGCTTTATCTCTATGTAGACATTCTTTCTAGGCAACTTTCTCCTTCCTGATATTGTTAGGTTCCTAACCAACCTAGGAGTGCCGAAGAGCAGTGAATCGTAGTCCTGTGATGCAGACGCCCACACATCTTTCTTTGACGCCATATACGCTGCCTGAGCCTCACCTTCAGAGGGCGCCTGAACCCACGGTATACCCATAGCTGACAGTAATCTCTTAGCGTCTTCGACCATCTCTGTCGTCAGCTTTGACGCCATTTGAGCATACCGCCTAGCTGCCTCGAGATCTCCAGCTGCTACTGCCTCCTCATATTTCTTTTTCGCCTCTTCCTTTAAGCTCATTCTCTCACTCAACTCTTTTGCCTTCAGCTCTGGTGGCTTACCGTCGAATACATACACTGGTTTAATTCCTGCCTCAACAAAGTTTATTGTTCTGTAGAATAGCCCGCTGAGGTGACTCGTTATTCTTCCCTTGCTATCCATTAATGGCGTACCATCGGGCTGCCTTATAGCTGTTAGGAACTGATAGAGCGCATTGTAAGCGTCAATAGCTATTATCCTCCCCCGCAGCTCCCTTAGGTCAGTGACAACTCTAATTGCTTCCTGAGGTATTAACTCTCTTATATTTACGCCCAAGGAAGTGCCCCTAAACATAGATTTACAAGAAGATTAAACGCTTTTACTGGCGAGCTATTCAGCGAAACTAAGCATGCTACTTAAGTATTGTCTGGCTAAGGCTTATTAAGCCTAGTTTAAACCCCAATACTAGGTAGTGAATATGAGCCAAGAATCAAGTCAAGGAAAGGGACCTGTAATAATAGAAGCTGCTACGCCGCCAATATGTAGTAGCTGTGGCTCATTGATCGCGCCACATGAGAAAGGTGTGAGGTTTTACTGCCCCAACTGTGGTACAGTAGCGATATGGAGATGCAAGAAGTGTAGAGAACTAGCTATGACATATAAGTGTCCTAATTGCGGATTTGAAGGACCTTAAGGTGGTGGCGATGGCTAAGGTACTTGTAGCTGTGAGAGTTAACCCGGAAGACATAGATGTGGATCTAGATAAGCTTGTTGATGAGGTTAAGGCAGAGCTACCTAAAGAGTTCGAAATCGTGAGACACGAGAAGGTATATATAGCATTCGGTTTATATGCGCTGAGGCTATTCATAATAATGCCCGAGGAGTATGAGGGAGGTACCGAGGATATAGAGAAGATTCTGACATCTATCAAGGGCGTCGCATCAGTAGATGTAGAAATGGTTACAAGGACTGAAGCTTTTTAAGTAATAAATCGACGAGCAGACCTTCACTGCAACAGCAATACTACCGTACTTCTCGCTAGCTTTTACATTACCACTTGAACTGCCTATCTTGACTAGGTTGAAGCAACATAAATCCAGATGGCAGAAAATTACTTAAGTACATTAACCTAGAAAAACTCTGGCTATTGGGACTGATTGACAATGACATCAAGTAAGAATACTAAACAACGTGAGTATGTTCTACGGGTAGCTGAGGCTAAGAGATATGAAGCAATGAGAGGTAAGGTGAGAATCCCCTCAAGAGTAATGAATTACATTAATGTGGAGCCGGGTGACGTAGTTGAAATAACTGGCCGGAGACTTACAGTAGCTATTGCGTGGCCCGCCTATACTGAAGACGAAAACAGCGACATAATAAGAATGGACGGCATAATAAGGAAGAATGCCGGCGTAGGGATAGGCGAGAAAGTAATTGTTAGGAAAGCAAATGTAAAGCCAGCGCTGCACGTGAAGCTCGCACCAGGAACCTCAACCCTAGAAATAAGTGGCAGTGAGAACTCTGTCAGGACGCTCAAGAGGAGGCTAATAGATTACCCATTAGTTGAAGGAGACGTTGTACCTCTTCAAGTACTTAATAGACCTATACTTCTCTATGTGGTTCAGACAAAGCCCTCCGGTCCCGTAATAATAACTGACGAAACGGCAATAACCATAATCGAACGCTCGCCTACACTCCTAAAGCTACCTAAGGTAACGTATGAAGACATAGGGGGTATGAAGCACATTATCGAGAGGGTTAGGGAGCTAATAGAGCTACCCCTGAAACACCCGGAGCTATTTCGGAAATTAGGTATTGACCCACCTAAGGGCGTCCTACTGATCGGTCCTCCAGGCGTGGGTAAGACGCTGCTTGCTAAGGCAGTGGCTACTGAATCTGACGCTTACTTCATAGCTATTAACGGCCCTGAAATAATGAGTAAGTTCTATGGTGAGTCAGAGCAGAGGTTAAGGGAGATATTTGAGGAGGCTAGGAAGCACGCACCAGCTATAATATTCATTGACGAGATAGATGCTATAGCACCGAAGCGGGATGAAGTTGTTGGTGAGGTTGAAAGGAGGGTTGTCGCACAGCTGCTGACGTTAATGGACGGTCTCGAGGGTCGCGGCGATGTAATAGTTATTGCAGCAACTAACAGGCCCCACGCTGTCGATCCAGCTCTTAGGAGGCCCGGTAGATTCGATAGAGAGATAGAGATACCGTTACCAGATAAACAGGGCAGGTTAGAGATTCTCCAGATACATACTAGGAACGCGCCACTAGCAGATGACGTTGACTTAAAGAGGATAGCCGACATGACGCACGGTTTTACTGGTGCCGACTTAGCTGCGTTAGTAAGAGAAGCAGCAATGAACGCCTTAAGGCGTGTCCTGCCGATGATCGATCTAGATAGCGACGAAATACCTGCGGAAGTGCTGGAGAACCTGAAGATAACTATGGATGACTTCCTTAAGGCTATGAGGGAAGTCAGCCCCAGCGGCTTAAGGGAGGTTCTTGTTGAGGTTCCTGAGGTTAGGTGGGAGGATATTGGTGGTTTAGAGGATGTTAAGCAGCAGTTGAGGGAGGCTATCGAGTGGCCCCTGAAGTACCCTGACTCCTACAGGAGACTTGGCATAGAAGCACCTAGGGGGATACTGCTCTACGGTCCGCCTGGCTGTGGTAAGACGCTGCTTGCTAAGGCAGTAGCTACTGAGTCAGGAGCAAACTTCATAGCAGTAAAAGGGCCAGAAATACTAAGCAAATGGGTAGGAGAATCAGAAAAAGCA
>QMWS01000121.1 GCA_003661745.1 Thermoprotei archaeon
AACGACAACTACTTCACCTCGAATGGAATATTAAAGAAATAAAAGAGGGGACTAATCCGTCACTTCGTAGACAATCACTGCTAGCAGACGTGGCAGAGCCATACCGTTTCCTGATTCAGTCTTACTGAACGATACTACGTCGCCTGCACTTAATTCTGCGTTGGATACAGTACCTAAATCCTCAAAGTCAAACGCTGCGACGTCATTACCACTTGTGTAGTCCTTGCTTGCTATGCTATCAGTACCTGTTCCGTCACTTCCCTTGTTGACGAATCCCAAAGTCATGTAGTCAGTGTCTGCACCTGTGATATTGTCTTCAGGAACAAAGCCAACTTTCGTTATCGTGCAGTCGACAGGTGCAACGAAAACCGGAATCTCGTCTTCGGTGCCTTGGCCAACTGCAGGTATGAGAACAGTGACGACTCTTGCTCTGGCACTTTCTGTCAACTTGGCTCCAGGAACTAAGTCGTCTGCAATCATACTAGCATCGTCGATGGCACCTGTCTTGAGCTTCCCTGTAAGCCAATCGTGTGACACTGCAAACTTCTTGAGAATATCAAAGAAAGGCATGGTGGTTATCAGCCTCCTTAGATGACGTTCTGTATCTTACAGATCCGTGTGCTAGTCGTGACGCCACTTGAGGAAGGAACTACTTTCGTACCGAAGATCTGTCTTGTTATGTACTCGATTCCTCTGTCAAGCTCTCTCGTCATGGAAAGCGGTATGTCATTTCCAGTGTACTTGTAGTGAACAGCTGTTTCCTCAGACTTCACGACAAGCAGAGCATCGTCTTGGATTCCAGTTGTTCCCGTCTCGTCGTAGTATCTTGTCGGGTAGAAGCTGAAGCCATACGAACCCTTCAAGTAGTCCTGTAGGCTTTGCTGAATATTGCCAATCATCTTCAGAGACCTAAGCACTGCGTCAACCTTGGCTGGGTAGATTAGACAGACATTCTGAATCTCGTCGAGTCCAACATTCGACTCGTCAAGAATGTTGTTCCAAGCCTTTATGATGTCGCCTTCAGGGTCTGCATCTGCTGAGCCACTATCCCATTCCTTGCCAGCCGCTACTGTAACTGGGGTTGCACCAGCACCTGCGTAGAGCGCGTCCAGGATCTGCTGGTCGATGCATCTGGCGAAGAATTGGCTGCCAGCCCTTATCTGGGCTTCCATTTGCCAGTTGGCTTGCTGACGTGCCTTAGCCCAGTAAGTGATCATCCATCTGTACTCAGCCATCTGCATCGTGATGTCGAATTCAATGAATTGCACTGGAGGACTTCTGGCTGCTGTTGCAGTTTCGGGTACTGGGAACTCACCTGACACATTCTCAAGGTCAGGCCAGTAAATCTTCCTCTCAAGCGTGTCAATGTTTCTTACTGGAACGACCTTTTCGCCGACTGAGAGCAAAGAAGCCCTCTTCCACATAAGCTCCTTTGCGATGTCAGCCTTGATGACGTCGTCACTTGTGATCTCTTGTAGCTTAGCAACGAACTGCTCGTCGTTTATTCCCAATCTTTTAACTAACGCTTCAAGACTCATTCACATCCCTCCTTAATGCATGGATAGTTTAACAAGTATTTTACCGTCGTCTGGATCTTCGTCAGCTGCGACTGCTTCAAGTGCTTGGCCGACTATCGAAGTTAGCATCCTTTCGAGGTTTGCAGCGTTCACCGTACCAAGCAGGGTGTGTATTGGGCAATCTTCCCAGTGAGCCACTTTGCCACCATCGTAAACTGCTACCAGGTCACCAACTGCAATGTCAGTCGATCTATTACTGGCGTCAGTTATTTGTACTCTCACAACGCCGTCAACTATGACTGGTATTCTCTGGTTCGAAAGGTAGGTGCCAGGATTGAACGGATCCTCGGTGCTCTTGAAGTTCACACCAATCAGCTTGTAGTAGTTGCTCGACGTCGCTTTCTTAAGGTTTCCTGCAGTAGCTGCTCCTAGCGTTGTCAAGACGTATCCATCGTCGTCTAACGCGTCCTCGCACACGTAGTGGTGGATTTCACCTACTTCACGTACTTTGCCCATCTCTCCTTCTTACCTCCTTAATTTTTCTTGTCGCCCTCCTCTAGCAGAGCTCGCAGGTCGGGCGACAGATTCATCTCCTCTATGATTTTCTTCCTGCGAGCCTCAAGTTGTGCTTTCCAGTCACCCTCTCCGAGCTCGAGCTTCACACGAGGCTTGTGTGTTTCGAGGAAGTTCTTGTAGCGCTCGAGAAGAGCCTTCTTTTGCCTGTAATCTTCGATGCCTTCGAGGAGCTGTTTCTCGTCGAACTTCTTGTCTACGGATTTGATTTCGTTTATTAGACGTTCAAGCTCTGCTTTCTGGAAGGCCTCGAGTTCCTGTTTGGCAGCCTCGAGTTGCTTGACAAGCTCATGCTGAGCTTTCCACTCAGCGGCACACTCCTTCATGGACTTGCCTGAAGCGAGACACTTCTTCATGAAGTCGGTGTAAGCTGAAAGGTCGATGCCAAAAGCCTCGAACAGAGCGTCGAGCTCCTCTTGCTTCACAGGTGTTGGATACGGATACGGATAGCCTTTGTTCTTGAAGAACAAGACGCATGCCTTGTATTTCTCCTCGTCTGACATTTCACCCCAAGGTGTCTCCGCAGGCATTGGATAGTCGGTCGACTCCTTCTTCTTCGCGAGCTCGGAGATGGCTTTGTCTTCGTTGCTCGTTTTCTCCACCTCCGTTTTGTTCTCAGGTAAGGCTTCAAGCCTCACCTGGGTCACGTATTCGTGACTGTGAATGCGGGCCTCTTTCACAGCTGGACGATTCGTTAAGGCCATCCCTTTTGTTCGAGCTTCCTTTGCGACGTATATTTCTCGAGACGGGTCGAACTCAGCCTTTACGTCCAGCTCAAGAGACCCACTGTGTAAAGTTCCATTCTCAATTAAAGGCCACACGTCTGGGTTGTACACAATACCTCGGTACATTGCCCTGTCATTCTGGTTCCAAGCTTCTTGGAAGTAGCCAACTGAGATTGCTTCCATCTCTTCTGGGTTCTCGTCAGTTGTGTGAGAGAATAAGATTGTCTTTCCTGGCATCGTCTCAATTACTTGCCTGATAACTTCACGTGGGTATTCGACTGTCTTTCCATCGATGCCAGTGTAGACACCTGGAGCTAGGGCTACTCCTTCTAGAACCATGAGTTTCTCAAGTTTCTTGTGTTCGAAGGGCAGTTGCAGATAAGATTTGAATTGCAACGCCGATCACTAATCTCTTTAAGGTTCTTTATATTTAAGCCTCGTCATCCTTTGGGTGTCTTACTTCTTTCGAAGACGCCGATGCTTTGACCTTTCGTCTCCCTAGTCCACGTGAATAAACCTTTGAGCTTCTCTCCTCTTAGCTCGAACTTCTTGAACATCTCACTGTCTTCGTAGATGATAGCTTTGCCCTTGTCT
>QMWS01000122.1 GCA_003661745.1 Thermoprotei archaeon
AGCAGCCTTCACTACCTCCTCGGAGTACTTTATGTTAAGTACCGCTCTTATGTTTTGATCGAACTCCATCGCTTTTAGTATAGCTCTCGCAAGGTGTGATGAAGCACCAAAGGATGGCGGGCCTACAGCCTTCACTTTCTTCCCATATCTTACCACTCTACCTAATACTCCCGCCACATCCTCAGTACTCCTAGCATAGTGCTTTGGCAGAGCCATTACGACGTTCATCTGAACTTCAGGAATTAATGGATTAATTAACTCGCCGTGCTCTTCAAGAATTTCTAGCGCCCTCGTTAAGTCCTCTACCACTCTCCATCTCTCAGCCGGTATAGCGAGCCATGCTGTTGGGTGTACCGGACAGTGGCCCCTGCCTACATCCTTCAACCCGTACTTAATAGCTGTCGTTACGAACTCCTTAGCTACCTTAACAGCTTCTACGATGTCCTTACCCTTAGCAAGCTCTGCTGCTATAGCTGCTGAGAATGTACAGCCTGTGCCGTGATAGCAGCCGCCAGTTATCCTCGGGCCTGCAAGTTCCTTAAAGCTACCGTTGTAGTATAGGACATCAATTGATTCACGCCCCTCTAAGTGACCTCCTTTAACTACAGCTGCCTTCGCACCTAATTCCTCAACAATGTACTTAGCTGCTTCCTTAGCATCATCCAGCGTACTTATCTTAATGCCAGTTATTCTCTCGGCCTCAAGCTTATTCGGCGTTACGACTGTCGCTAGCGGAATTAATTTATTAATTAGTGTACTAATAGCTTCAGGCTTAAGTAGGGGGGCACCAGACTTGGCGATCATTACAGGATCTACAACTAGCGGGAACCCATACTTCTTAACGGTTTTAGCCACAGCTTCGATTATTCCGGAATTACTCAGCATCCCCGTCTTGGCAGCATCAACACCTATGTCATCAGCTACAGCCTCAATTTGAGCAACGACAATCTCGGGCGGTAGGTCGTAAGCCAGCCTAACTTCGATAGTATTCTGTGCCGTTACAGATGTTATGGCTACTAAGCCGTGTACGCCAAGTGCAGCAAACGTCTTGAGATCAGCTTCAATACCTGCTCCACCCCCCGAGTCTGAGCCAGCTATAGTTAGAGCTCTAGGCGTCCGTACCACTCGACGACCCCGAACAATATTCTCGTTACAGATTAAAATTGTAGTAAGTTACGTTGGTTTCCGCCTGCGCTGTATCTGAATAACCATTATAGCCTTAGCCGCATGGGGAGGCAAGGATACTTCATCGCCTGTAAATATTTTCGCATTGATAAAACCGCAGTTATTCTCGGTTACGTACAGCTCGTAACCTACATCTATTCCTAGTTTCTCCATAATGTTAAGAACGCTTGCTAATTCTCCGGCTACACGCGCAATTCTAACCCTAGATCCAGGACCGAACTCGATCAGGGGCTTAGCACTCTCGATTAATGTGTCAGGTGCAGCGCCTGGGATAGGGTTCCCATGGGGGCAGAGAGAGGGCTTCCCTATGTTAATATATATCCTCTCAACGAGCTCGTCTGGCAAATGCTCCATTAAGTGCGCTAGCCGATGAACCTCAAAGTTACTATAGTTTAAGTATTTCTTAAGCCACACCTCAATTATTCTGTGCTTCCTGATAATATTCTCGGCTATCCTCCTGCCTTCCTCAGTTAACTCAGCACCCCTGTACTTAGCCCACCTAACCAACCCCTTCTCAACAAGCTTAGAGAGAACCTTAGATATAGTCGCGGGTGTCACGCCGAGCTCGCGCGCTATGACAGTAGTACGTGCCTCCCCGTACGCCTCAAGGACTCTATATATAGTTATTAAGTAATCCTCAATAGCCCTACTAGTCCTCTCATTCTCTAGAGATCTAGTACTCCTCACCATCGGACACATCCCACCCTAGTTAAGTTAATGCATGTTACATGCGCTAACTCTTCGATTAATGTTAGATATAGTTGATCAGCCAAGGCTGATTTCCTCACACCTCAGTGCCGCCTGAGATCATCACTAAGTATATAATTTAACAATACTCTTATAAATTGCTGCAGCATGCTGTATATGCTAAATCTTTGCTATCGCGGAGACCATGAATCATGCGGGCGAGAGCTATAGTTAGAGAGGTTAAAATCCAATGAAACCCCTCTGGCCATGGTTCTCACCCTCCTTTTAGTGTGTCAGCGCATGAAATGACTGTTAGCATACTTATATTTATAAGGCTATTATGACAAATTCTATAGCTTCTTAGTTGATGTTTTGCCGAACAATTCCCTCGATAACCCTATCGCTCACAACTTTAGTTACCTCTACTTCTATTATTTTACCAATGTATCTGGACGGCGTTTCCGTGACCACGTTTATTACCGGACCGTGCGGTAGTGTGTACGCTATTAGCATGTTGCCTCCCTTAGAGGTTACGCCTATCGCTTTTAGTGTTTGGCCTACCAGCTTCTTTTTACTCATGAAGTTTAGCTTCCTTACTGTAAAGTAGAGTTTGCGTGCACGTGACTTAACTGCTGGTGGTGGCTTAGGGTATCCTTCAAATGCTGTGTTCTTTAGTGGTGTGAAACGGTAGAGAGTTACCTTCTCAACACCCAGCTTTGAAATTTTCTTTAGCACCTTAATAGTCTCCTTAATTGTCTTCTTAGTCTCGCCTGGGAGACCATGAATTACGTAGATATACGGTCTTAGACCCTCCCTAGTAAGCAGCTTGACAGCCCTTATAACTTCATCAACAGTTGAAGGCCTACCCAAGGCTACATGATGCTCATTGCACCCTGTCTCTAACCCTATGTGAACTGTTGTTCCACGCAGGTACTCACCGAGCAGCTTAGCTACTTCTTCATTAACTAGATTCGGCTTAATGTTCTCAATCATCACGTATACTTCTCCTGACGAGACCTCACTAATACTCGTAACCTCCTTAAGCAACAATTCAATAGCCCGTAAGTTGGGTGGTGGACTCCTTGGATCGGTTAAAGGCTCGGGCGCTACAAGCCAGTCTCTGCCGTAATCTAGGAAGTCAGGTGCACTAAGAACTATCCTCCTCACACCTACCCTAATTAACTCCTTTACTTCCTTAACTATGCTGTCAAGAGGCCGCGATCGTGCAGGGCCGAAGAGCGCAGGTACTGAACAGTAGCCGCACCCAGGAGGTATGTTTATGGGGCAGTAGAGCCTATCCCTAAGCCCGCCCTTACGACACTTCATGCAGTCAATGCACTTCCTTCCATCAGCTAAGGGGAGTGTCGGCCTATAGTAATTACTGCACCCTCTAACTACTTCCACATATACCCTAGCACACCACCAGTACCTGTAACTGGTAATTAGCTTCGTGGATGGCGTGTACCTCCATATAAGCTGTGGTGGCGCGTACGGCGGCCCTGGATTTCTTATTAGCCTACTTCCTTGCTTGAATAT
>QMWS01000123.1 GCA_003661745.1 Thermoprotei archaeon
CCGGTACTCATCAGGTTAAATACTGAGGGACCTAAGACTATTCCTGTTATTATGTACGCTGTTATAGCAGGTATTTCAAACCTATCTAGAATGAGTGCCATTAGCCTTGCAATCAGGATTGCTAGTATTAACTCTGCTAACAATCCCTACATTCCCTCGAACACGAAGAAAACAGTTAAGTATCAGCTCATGGTTCCCCAGCTCTTCAGCTACAGCTAACCTTTACATCTCCTCCTTAGTTTCGGCCTCAGCTACTACTTGATCAACGCTGTGTATTACGCCACCTAACCTCTCTATAACCTCCCTTATATCGTCAAAGTCTATACTTGAGCCTTCAACAGTAATTGTGAGTGTTATCGTCTCTACATCTATCTCATTCACTACAATAGATACTCTCCTAACTCCATCAAGCTCTGTTAGTGATTGAGCTAACTCAACAATTGATGGGCCTTTTAGCGGTTTTAACACATCAAGAACTAATCTCTTTATTACCAACTTACTTTCCCACCACCTGTATTAATGTCCTAGTATAATCTTCTTAAAGATTACTCCTTATGCAAGGTAATCAGGAACGGCTTGACTTAAGGCGCTGTGCTAGGGGCTATCTTATCCTTCTTCTATTAACCTTACGTGAGGACCAAGAGTACTTCCTAATTCGCTTTGAGCGCCCGAAGCCGCATGCTGCACAGTATCCCTTAGCTACGTTGAACGCGTGCCGCCCACATCGCCTACACCTAATATGTGTCTTGCCCTTACTCTTCTTGCCCATTGAGGGCGTGCCCTTCACTTACATCACCCCTTCTCTGCTGGCGAGACGAGGATCACGTTTTCGCCACGTATTATGACCGTACCTAGCTTCTTAGTCTCATTACTGCTTATTTCGTCAGCATCTTCGAGTACTATATTTAGGTGCTGATCAAAGCTTTTTAACTTACCTCTCAGTAACTTATTACCCCTAAGCTTAACTAATACAACTGAGCCGAGGTTTTCACTTAGCAATCTTTGCGCTGCATCACTCATGTTGCTACTCCCAACACCTTAGAGATTCTTGCTTTTTAAAGCTATATTCTAATAGTTAAGGGAGACTATTAATTATGAGTGGGAGTTTGAGGTACTATCCGTTAAGAAAGAAGGATTTGAATAAGCTGAAGGAGCTGATAAGAGAGAAATTCCCTGGACTCTCTAAGTTAGTTGAGGAGTGTAAGGTAGGGTACAAGGTAGTTAGCGAGGGCGTCACCGTGATAGCGTTCTCTGACCTGCCAGTACTTGCTTACGTGGACAGCGATATGATACCCACTCTAGTCGCTGTTAAGTTAAGTGGTATAGACTGCTTACCGCACGCCGTAGTCGATGAGGGAGCAGTTAAGCATCTGCTCAACGGTGCTGACGTCATGGCGCCCGGAATAGTAGAGGTGACTGAGTTTCATATGGGTGATGTTGTCTCAGTGTGGAATCCCAATAAGTCAGCACCGCTGGTAGTAGGTAAAGCACTAATGCCCTCCAGCGAGATAATGACCAAGAGACGCGGTAGAGCGATAGAGAACCTGCACTATGCAGGCGATAAGATATGGAAGCTCTCACTACAGTTCATTCAGCAAGTACGCAGTAAATAACGGTAAGGAGGAAATAGTTATAACCCCTTTCACAAACCTTACTTTACGGGCCGGTAGCTCAGCCTGGAAGAGCGCTCGGTTGGCATCCGAGAGGTCCCGGGTTCAAATCCCGGCCGGTCCACCACAACTGGGGTCTCCACTGCCACCCAACATCTTTGGTCTAAGGTTATATAATAGCCTAACGTAGAACAGTATAAACACCGTTATAGAGATGAGCTCCGGTATTGCTGCCCCCTAGGTATGTCGTGAGCGAAGTGAAGTACCCGGGATGCAGTCCTTACTCCTACACCTACTGCAGCCCACGGTGACTTATTGCGTATAGTGTATGCTATCATGAATGCGGCTAGTGAAAGGAAGAAGGCAGCTGAGGCTATGAAGTGCAGCGCACCGTAAACCTCGTCAAACACAGCTACCGGTATGAGGTTATAGCCGGAAAAGCCAGTATATATCCGAATAACTTACTCACTGGTAAGATGTAGTATATCGCGTGGACACCAACCATAAATCCCCCAAGGCTAAGCCCTAGGTTATGTATGGGTGCTACGCTACTTCTTATAGCATGACCTAGGTCGCTTAATGCATTATTTACTATGCTAAACCACTGCGAGTAAGCTATTGCTACAGCGATAAGCGATAAATAGTAATGGCAGCACAAACCCTGCAATACCTAAAGCCATAAGACAGCGCTTCTTGAGATACTCAATTCCCACTCCTTGGAATAACGTAGGCTTAAGGTAAATATGCATTTTGAGTTTGTGCGAAACACTAGCTTAAATAACTAGGGCTAGTGAATCAAGTACCTTAGGCGTGTATATCTCTACATTAGCTGGCAACACCTTACCCTGCAGCTTCCTAACTATCGACTTAGCCAGTGCCTCTATAGCGCTAGGCTCGCCGTGATTGAGTATCACCCTCTTAGGCTTAGGCGTTATGTTCGCTAGGAACGCCAGCAGCTGCCTGTGGTCTGAGTGACCAGAGAATCCTTCAATAGCGTGAACCTCCATATTAACCTTAACTATCTCTAACCTGTCACCAACAACCAAGTGAATCTCCCTCAGACCATCCCTTACTTTCCTGCCCAAGGTGCCCTCTACCTGGTAGCTGACGAAAATTAGGGAATTCTTAGGGTCTGGCGCCATAAGCCTGAAGTACTCGACAGCTGGTCCGCCAGTAAGCATGCCCGATGTAGCTATTATGATGCATGGCTCGTCAGACTCGACTAACTCGGCCCTAGCTGTCTTACCCTCAAGTATCTTGAATGCCTTGTAAGTGAATGGGTTCTCACCGGAGTATATTTTCTCCCTTAACTCTCTAGAGAGCAGCTCTGGGTATGCCGTATGTATTGCTGTTACCTCATTTATCATTCCCTCAATATATACTGGAACCTCAGGTAGCGCGTTAGACTGCATTGCGTTAGCTATGACGACCATTACCTCCTGCGCCCTACCGACCGAGAGTGCCGGAATTAGCACCTTACCCCTACGCTCGATAGTCTTCTTTATAACCTCTATTAACTCCTTCTCAGCCTGCTCACGCGGGGGCTGAACTACGCCACCGTAGGTTGACTCCATAATGAGTGTATCAACTCTCGGGAACTCAGTGTTTGCTTTATTCAGCAGCCTCGTCTTACCGAACTTGAAGTCACCAGTATAAACTATGTTGTGTAACCCGTTACCTATGTGTAGGTGGGCCATAGCTGAGCCCAGTACGTGGCCAGCGTCATACAGCGTTAACCTAATATCGGCAGTTATGTCAGTGACTTCACCATACCTCAGTGGTATCGTATGCAAC
>QMWS01000124.1 GCA_003661745.1 Thermoprotei archaeon
ATGTAAGATTAAGTTGATATGAATGATTGTTTGAGTCTCCTACAGAGTTCTTGAGTTAGAGAAGAGGTTTCTATTGTTTGGTGCGGCGGCCGGGATTTGAACCCGGGATCTCCGGCTTGGGGGGCCGGCGTCCTAGACCAGGCTAGACGACCGCCGCCCAAACCATTTATTTTGAGTAGCCTAAAATGTTTTATTTACTTTCTTTTAATTGCTGCTATTATGTCTGTTACTTTCGCTGGGTTCTTCTCGATTAATGTGCCTGTTACTATGATGTTGGCTCCAGCTTTAATTAGCTCCCTAGCCTGTTCTTTTGATCTTATTCCTCCACCAACAATTAAGGTTATTCTATTCCTGTATTTAGCTACAGTCTTTACGAACTCTGGCGGTATTGGTTTTGGTGCGCCAGAGCCTGCCTCTAAGTAAGCATACTTCATACCCAGTAGCTCAGCAGTCATTACGTAGGCTGCACCTACCTCAGGCTTATCGTACGGGATAGGCCTCGCCCTGCCTACGTACCCCGCTGCACCACCATATCCCACTATAATGTAGGCTGTCGGGAGAGCCTCGAGTCCGTACTTGACTACTATTGGCGCACCAAGGACTTGAGCACCTATTATGAAGTAGGGATCATCAGAATTTAATAGTGACATGAAGAGTATCGCATCCGCGAATCTAGAGATACCCGTTACGTTACCTGGGAATAAAATTACGGGTAACTTGAATTCCTTAAGCACCTTAACAGTAGCGTCGACGTCAGACTCGGATACACCTATTGAACCACCTACTAAAAAAGCGTCAGTGCCTGCGTTAGCAGCGATGGAGGCTACTTTCCGTAACCACTCTTCGTTTTCTACTTTATCTGGGTCGATTAGCGTGAAGTGGAGTGCTTCGCCGGATTCGATCTTGCCCTGAATGTAGTTATTGACTCTCCCCACTCTCCTCCTCACCTTTCTCATATACTACCTTAACTTCGCCTGAGGTGAAGCCGTCTAGGAACTTAGCGTAGACATCAACAGCCTCAAAGATAGTTGGTATATCATCCATCTCAGCCCTTAAGCCACACTTAGGGTTAAGGCACCTAATTAATGCTGACTTATGCTCGTAGCCTTCCTCATCAACATGAGTGCTTACGTCAATAGTTAGGGTTGGAAGGCCGCATGCAGGACATTGAAATAGCTTTGGCAGCCTCCTGACCTTTCGAATAGGGCGCTTATACCTCTTCCTACTTCTCCTGCCCAACGCAAACACCCTTAATTACCATTTCTCACAGTATATAAGGGTAGTTCGGCACCTAATATACCTTTGACGGAGTTACTAGTAGCTGAAATAGATTAAGCCGAAGGTACTAGTTTACTTACCTCTTCCAGCAGCCATCATTTTTCTTAGCGTTCTGGAAAAGCTATCGTATATTACTTCATAAAGTATATCGTCAAGTACCTCATCATTTACAGTGATCTTTCTTACCTCACCCTCTCTAATAGCTAGCTCGGCGGCGACTAAGTGATAACACGCGGACTTGGTCTTTCTTAAAACAACATTAAATTCGTAATCCTTGCACGTACAAAGTAGTCTTGGGATAATTAGGTAGTCACGTTCTTTGCTCTTAAAGATGTATATACTTCGTCCGGAATTCCTACCGATTAAGAGTAATACCCTTTTCTCTTTTAGTGCCTCCAAAGCCTTCTTAGGTACCTCTGAATTTATTGAGGTAATATACTTCTCTACGTCCCTATAGTTCAACTACCTCAGCTCCGTCCCTTAGACTATCTTAAGATTTATATTAACTCCATATTCATCCTCTATTTTCCTTAACTTCCTCTTCAGCTTCTTTAACGACCTCAGATCTTCCCTAGGAACAATTATATTCACCGTAGATCCCTGTATTCTGACTTCAGCGCTTGGCAGGAGGTTCATGAATAGTCTTTTTAGCTTCGTCTCTAGGCCTGATACAACGACACCTTTTACGGGAACTACGACTGTCTGCTCACCAAACGTGTAGATCTCGTACTCCAACTCACCAGTTATGAAGTCCTTAACCTCAACTACAGGTCTTGCTAATTCAGCCTCCCTAAGCCCTGTAGGTAACTTTACCGTCATACTTACTTCGTAGACCTTCTTGACCGCTCCTTCCTCAATAAATATAACAGTGTCTATTATCGAGGGTATCATGCCTAGGTCGACCCTTCTTAAGAATCTCTGAATTGCATCGATCGGCGACGTAGCGTGAACTACGCCGATCATTCCTATGCCCGCAAGCCTTAGATCAACATATAGCTTGAAGTCATCGTCAGTTCTCATCTCATCAAATACTGTGTAGTCGGGCCTGCTCAGTAGTAGGATATCATGCAACTCGTCGGATGTAGCGTACACTTTTGAGTATTGAGTTACTTGGGGAGGTAGCCTCATGTCCCTAGGCGACTCTATCGTCTTAACTACCTTACCCTTGTTCGCGTAGTACTCTGCTAACGCCTGAGCAAATGTCGTCTTGCCCATTCCGGGAGCGCCAGCTATCAGTATTCCCTCAGCGCGCCTCTCTAGCCTTCGCACGAGCTTCTCTGGCAGGTTATAGTCCTCTAGCTTAGGCTTCGCGAGCGGCTTGACGGCCGTTATCTCCCACCCATCACTCATGGGAGGCCTCGCGATAATTATTCTGTAGTCACCGAGCTGAACTATTGTTGAGCCTGCCCTATCTACCTCAACGACAGCCTCAGGACTAGTACGTGCTGCTTCCAGTATCTCCTCAGCTATAGTCTCGACATCCTCACGAGTTAGTGGAGTATCACCTACTTCCTCAAGAACCCAGTGCCCCGGCCTACCCTTCTTAGCTACAGGCTTAGCCCCCTCCTTAAAGTGCACACTCATCGTCTTCTCATCAAAGAATCTCTCGAGCATTGTTAACTTTCTCGTTGTTGGAGGTACGTAAAGTACTTTAATGCCCATTGACTCAGCAGCCAGCCACTGGCTCCTAGAAGAAGTTATAAGTGTACCATCAACTTCAAACACATAATCTCTAATAGCTGCGTCAAGGAAGTTTAAGTCGATTAGGCGCCTACCCACACTAACTAGCTCAACCTTTATACCCTTACTCTCGCAGAGACCCCTGACAATCCTCAGCTCCTCCAAGCCAACATTACCTATAGCCCTACCTGACCTAGCTAAGTTCTCAAAGTAAGTAATTAACTCCTTAACTATTAGCAATCTACCCTGAATCGCACCATCAACTACCAGCCTCCTCAGTACGCCACTACATACTACACTACTATCCGGCACGTAGAGGACCTCACCTACTTCCCTAACACTCAATCTTCAAACCCTACCCACACAAAGGTAACTAAACTAATAAGCGTCACTAAAGTACAAAACACCTAAAAACCACTGAAAA
>QMWS01000125.1 GCA_003661745.1 Thermoprotei archaeon
TCCTCCTACTTTCTGTGAAGATGTTTAGTGACGAAAGAATAATATACTTAAAAACTTAAATCGAGGAGTTTCACTAACCCTTAGGGCTGGTACTGTGTCTAAGGTTATTAAGGGCAGGTCTGCTCAGTGGTTAAGGAAGCATTGGAAAACAATATTCTCGGTATCGGTTCTAATGATCTCCTTAGTTATCGGCTCATACCTTAGGCTCTATCCCGTGTGGAACGCTAGAGCTCTCGGATACGGCCCAACGTTGTATGAGCTTGACCCTTACTCAGAGTACTGGATAGCTAATCAGCTGTATCATAATGGATTAGATTACTTCAACTACCTAAGGCGATTCAATAGCATTACCCACATATTCTGGTTCCCTTGGGGTAGAGACTTCACGCGCTCCTCACTCCCTATGTTGCCTTACTTTTCTGTCATAACATATAATATAGCTAGGGCGTTCAATCCTTCATTAACGCTATATGAGTGGATGGTCTACCTACCAATACTATTCTTCATAATGGCGGCACTTGGAGTATACCTCACGGTTAGAGAGCTGTGGGGTGATATACCAGCCGCTTTCGCTATAGTAACTGCCTCCCTAATATTCGTGAGCAGGCACATCGCTGGATTCACAGTTAAGTACTCCATAGGCATGGCGTTCCTATTTCCTGCGATATACTTTCACGTAAGGGCTTGGAAGAGGACAGACTTCGTGAGTGCTGCATTCGCTGGAATATTTCTAGCGTTCGCGGCTATGTCATGGGCGGGATTTAACTTAGTTCTAGCAGCCATAGCGGTCCAGATAGCTCTCCTGCCGCTCATACGGAAAATAACGCTAAATGACTTCTATCTGCTTGCCCTCGAGTTAATACCCCTCGCATCAGCTATAGCTGTGACACCGTTCTACGGCGGCTACAACTACTTAATAAGGAGCGTAGGATTAGTGATTCCCGGAATATTTGCTGTATTCTTTATTGCTTATGGGATACAGAGGCTAGCATCTAACAGGAACCTAGTTATTTCGTTCCCGCTACTTAAGAGGTATAAGCTAATCTACTTCTCAATACTGGTACTCATAGTACTTGCTGGCTTCTACGCACTAGTTACGGGTAAGATCGCAGCTGCAGGCAAAGCTCTTGCCGCTATGGGCCTAGGTACTTTGACTCACGTAATAGTTGAGACTGTTCAGGAATATCAGAAAGCTAGCGCGTCAGCATTCATTTCCCAGGAAGGTGCGGCCCTCATCGTTGCTGTACCAATACTAATTTACTTAGCCTATAGAGTGATTACGAAGAAGAACATAGCCGAGCTATTTATTGCGTCACTCTTCGTTCTCGCCGTATTCGCTACAGTAAATGAATCATACTTCTTCCCCTTCACGAACTATGTAGTAGCGATTACCTCAGCAGCGTTTCCATTCTTCCTTCTAACTATCTCTAAGAAAGGTAGAAGCACATGGTTCTCTCGGGCTATAGCATTGACTATCCTGACAATGTTTGCAGTCGCTATCATAGCCCAAGGCACCGTTGTGTGGGCACGCAATTATAGGGCAACTGTACCAACAATCATAGAGTCAGGAATGGGGCTAGGTACAGACATACCTGCATGGCTTGACGCACTAAATTGGATTAAAAACAACACGCCCAAGGACGCTGTGGTTGTTGCGTGGTGGGACTACGGGTACTGGATCTCTGTTGTAGGTGAACGCGCTAGTGTAGCTGACGGCGCGACCCTGAATACGACACAAATAGAGTTGCTAGCTAGGGCACTAACAGGAACTGAGGATGAAGCTCTGCAAATATTCACTAAAGACTTCAAGATCAATCCTTCGAAACTGTACATAGCCGTCTATGAAGCGTACCTAGTGCACTATAGGGGTGAGGGTTACGTAGCAGTCTACCCTGGACCCATAGTCTTAGGAAGGTACGTCATAGGTGCCGACGCTGCTAAGGGTATTGCAGCAATATACAAGATAGCGGGAAGGAAAGCACCTACATTTACTTACGTAGATAGAGAGACCCACATGGCTGTCGTACTACCTAACTGGACTGACCCGCAGTTGCGCAATGCGACACTCTTCAAGATCATCCTGAACACTGCATATGTCATATGGGGTGATAAGGGAGCTATTCCGTCATTTTACTACTATAATCCGTACTCGCCACCAACGCTTCCCAGACCGAAGATGTATTACTTTAAGCCAGCCTACATCGCGATTAGCGAAGCGCTTCCTCTACCTATTGGCACACTCTATATTGTGGTTTCAGTCTACAAGTTTAGTCCTAGTTCGTGATTTTTATGGAGATTGTGGCTCTCTAGTAGTAGTCAACCCATACTTAATTTTAAGGAACGCATGTCTGGCCGTGAAGAATGGGAAAATAACATCACTAATTTCTTACCAAGGCGATATTAGCGAGGAATTCACTAACGTAACTCACGGCCTTGCTTCTCTTCACACGCACTTAGGGCTCTACCCAATACGAACCACTCTTTACTTCAGCATGAATCTGAATTCGTGGATCACCAATTACGCGTGGCCCTGGGAGAGGCTTCTCAGGATGGAACCCGACCTGAGTTACTATTCCGCACTTCCTGCGCTGGGTGAGTTGGTGCGTAGCAGTGTAACGGCCGTAGCTGACATGCATTTTAATGAGGAAGTGGTAGCTAAAGCTATAGAGAAAGTGGGTATTAGGGGGAGACTTAAGTACGGCATTAATGAATGGAGGTGTCTTTGAGAGCTTTGAGGAAGCTATGAGGAAAACCTGAGGTTAGTGCGAGCGCTAAGAGGTAAATTAGGCATGAATGCTAGCTTAGGTCCCTGCACGCCGAGGCTCTTAAGCCCTAGTCAGGTAAAGTATGTTATCAAATTAGCTGCCGAGTTAGGAGTGGGCATCCACATGCATGTAGGTGAAGTGCCTGAGGACGCTTAATATCTTCAGAAGAACTTCGTGCTTAGCATGAGCGAGTTCCTGAACTATATTAAATTAGGTATGGTCGATAGCATTGTGGCTCACGGAATTTGGCTGTTCGACGGCTTTGAAGCGCTGAAGAGGAAGCCTGTAGTAATTGCGCATTCACCTAGGTCTAATATACTTTTAGGTAGCGGACTGATTAGCTTAAGGAAAGTTATTGCTGGTGGGGGTAGGTGTTGCTTTAGCCTTGAATGCTGCCCCAACGTATAATATCCTTGATGAGCTAGGTACGGTTCTCTATACACAGCGACTTTATGACATCGACTTACATGACCTCTATAACACGGTGACACAAGCGCCCTACAGATCAATGGGGTTTCAGTACTGATTGCTTGATTAACAACGAACCAGCTGATGTAATTATTTGGGAGCTTGATGACAGTATTGAAAGTCAGTTCAGATCGATTCTTAGCCCTGCA
>QMWS01000126.1 GCA_003661745.1 Thermoprotei archaeon
AACCCCGACGGAACAATGAATGAAAATGCAGGCTTCCTTAAGGGCCTGAAGGTAGATGAAGCAAGAGAAAAGATAGCTAAGAAGCTGGCTGACGAAGGGCTTGTCGTTAAAGTAGAGGAGCTGGAGCATGAGATACCTGTATGCTGGAGGTGTAAGACGCCTGTCGAGTTCATCCACATGAAGGAGTACTTCCTAAAGCAGCTCGAGTTCAAGGATGAGGTACTTAAAGTTGCAGATAAAATGATCTTCAGGCCTAAGGAGCACAAGATAAGGCTAGAGACTTGGATTAAGTCGCTAGCTATGGACTGGCCGATATCGAGGACGAGATTCTACGGCACTGAAATACCTGTCTGGAGGTGCAGCAAGTGCGGCCACGTAATACTTGCTGAGCCCGGCAAGTACGTGAGGCCATGGAGAGACCCGCCACCAGTAGACAAGTGTCCTAACTGTGGAGCACCTAAGGAGGAGATCATTGGCGAGACAAGAACGTTTGACACGTGGTTCGATTCATCTATTAGTGTTCTCTACATCACTGGCTGGCTAGATGATAGAGAGGCTTCTCTTAGGGCGCTGGAGCACTCTCTAAGGCCTCAGGGATACGACATCATTAGAACATGGCTATACTACACGATACTCAGGGTGTGGCTGCTGACAGGTAAGCCGCCGTTTAGGTGGGTCAGGATAACTGGCATGGGCCTCGATGAGAAGGGTCGAGCCATGCACAAGTCGCTGGGCAACATTATATACCCAATGCCATACATAGAGAAGTATGGCGCTGACGCGTTTAGGTATTGGGCAGCAGCCTCAGGCAGGTTAGGTAGCGACTACAGGTGGTCCGAGAACTTAGTGAAGACGGGCCAGTTATTTGCTACTAAGTTAATAAACATAGCTAGGTTCATATCGTCATTCAGAAACTATGGTGAGGACTTTAAGCTTAGGGAGATTGATAAGGCGATGATTAAGTACGCTACTAAAGTAGCTGCGGAAATAGCTAAGTCCTATGAAGAACTTGATGTATTCGAGCCCATTCAGAAAATTTACGACTTAGCATGGAACGTCTTTGCCTCAAACTACTTAGAGACCGTTAAGCCTAGAGCCTACGGTAAGTACGGCTTTAGCGAAGCCGAGGTTAGAGGTGCGCACTATACTCTTCATAGAGTCTTTAAGTTAATACTTAAGTTGCTAGCGCCGATAATGCCGTTCGTAACTGACTATATCTGGAGGCACCTCTACTCACCTGGCAAGAGCATACACACTGAAGTACTTACTACTGAAGACTTAAAGTATGAAGAAGGCAATGAAGATTTAGTTAAGCTCTTGATAAAGGTAAATTCAGCTGTATGGAAATATAAGAAAGAAAATAACATGAAGCTATCTGATGAGCTCCCAGCAGTGCTCTATATACCAGCTGAGGGCGGAGCAATAGCCGAGGATATTAAGGCACTACATAAAGTATCTAAAGTGATTGCCGGCACACCAGATGAATGGGATGTAGCTCTAGCTGACGGCATATACTTGAAACTACTTAGTAAGAGTTCTTAACCCACTATTCAACATACCAATAAGCCTTTTAAATGGCCCATAAGGTACCCTACACTCAGCAACGTGTAGGTGACCCCCGCCACATCCACCCAAGTACGTCGCCACTTGTGGTTGCCCGTGCTTTATCTTTTGGTAACTATGAGTACTTTAGTAACTTGCACGGGCTTCCCCTTCATCGGATTCGGGGTTACATCTCCATCGGGGAGCTTTCAGGGAAGCCTACAAAGACCTCAAAAGACCTACAAACAAGAAACAGTTGGTGACCCTAATTTCCCTACAGTCTTCCTTGAGAGCAGCCGTCGCTAATGCCGCAGAACATACACCATCTGAATCTCCGTGAGTAAGTATCGTTATGAAAGAGATGAACATTGAACTTCCCTCAACATACTAGAACTTATTGAGTACCTTCCTAGGCGTTAGAGGCAGTGCTTCAACCACATAGTACCTACATCCTAATGCACGAGCCACCTTAATACTCGTAACTACCTCATTACCAATAATAAATGCTTGATCAGAAAGCACTAATTTACTAAGTACTGATTCAGGACATGAAATTATACTTGCCCAACGGACTAAACCCTCATCTACAGCCTCGAAGACTAATTTTGTATTTAGCGCGCGTCTCTTTAGCCTCTTCACATATTGGTACTTATCCTTGAACACCGCTGGGCAATAATGTACGTTTACGTTAAGTCCTGAATCCTTAACCCACTCAAGCAGTCTAATTGCTAGATCCTCTGAGCCTTCAGCTGCTACACTGCCTGGCTTAGGCTTAAATCCTCTTAGCCTAAGGCTAAGATAATTACCTTCGCTGAATTCGAGTTCATTTAAGTTAATGAACTCTACTCCCATATTATGTGCCTTAATGACTAATTCCTTTAGGTTTTCAAACATTTTAGGAAGCACGGGATTTTCTATACCTACTGAAATAGGATACCTTAATGCTGTCTTAAGCGCACGCCATGAGTAGTCATTAACTACGTGAATTCTTATTTCATCCAGCCCAGCATTTACAAGCTTATTCATAACACCATCATTAAGCAACAAACCGGTTGTGTATAAATGAATGTGAAAGATGCTTCCAAAGAAATCCTTCAATAATTTTATCGTGCTAATAGTTCTCTCCAGCCTAACTAACGGGTCACCGCCAGTTAAGCCAATACCTTTAGAGCCCGAAGCCTCTACCTCGCATATTATATCCTTAATGTTACTTACTAAGACGTCGTTAACGTACATTAAATCCTTTCCACGCCTAGCTGGAGATATTGGGCAGTAGAAGCAGTTCTCCCTACATATACCAGTAATAAATACAACTGACTTTAGTCCTTCCATACATAACTCACAGCCCTTAGGCAACTTACCTATCCAGCAACCGATGTCGCTGCATGAGCCGTCAATATCTAATGACATCGTATCTACCCATCTCTCAAACACCTACATTAACAGTATTATTTAACCTTAAAGCTGACGCTAAGCTTTGTCAGGTACCGTTTAATTTCACAACACCGAAGGACTTAATATACCTACAGCAATGTTACTGTTAAGGTATGGATATAGTGAAAATTAAAGACGTGAGATTATCTAATCTATTAACGTATGCACCACTAGTACTCACTGCTACATATGTCAGCTATGTAGCCCTCACTACATACTTGAAGGATATGCTCACATACCCGTGCCTTAGTGCGTATCTACTACTTATCTATAGCTCGGAAATTCTTACATTATTATTAGCTATAGCGGTGATCCTAGGTGCTTCCTTATCAGGATTGTACATAGATTACATGTGGAAATCCGATAGAGGTGCTAAATTTTTAGCTATTCT
>QMWS01000127.1 GCA_003661745.1 Thermoprotei archaeon
AAATGCTTCCCGAGCTGCCGTAACCCTCTCAGATTCTGTTTTTAATGGGTAACCAACTATGTACCGTACTGCTTCCTCAAAATTGCACTCAGCTATCGCTTTTCCAATAAGGTGTGTAACAGGCCTCCTCGTACCGAATCTCTGGTATCCAAAGAAGTTTGGTAACAGAAGCTTTGGGAGTTCGTTAACTAGCTTATCCAGAGCTTGAAGCACTCTATTAAACTCGCTAGTACCTCCTAGGTAATTGAGTAGGATCTTAAAGTAGTTGCCGAGTAATGACCCTCTAAATAAGAGTTCACTAGCTCTACCTATAGTGTAGAGCCTCACCTTATCATCTAGTAGACTATAATGTGAATTTAACCTCACCTCGCTGGTACATAGCGCCCTAACAAACTGACAGGTATGTGCTTCGGAATCCTTAAGGCCAGCGTATGTAAGTTTTAACTTAAGTTCCTTACTAGCGTAGTTAGCCGCATCAATAGTAGAGATGCCCTCCTTACATAGTAAGAATTCTACTACTTCTCCATTCCTGCAGATAATGCTAGCTGGCTTCAGAGTGTCTGGGTCTGCGATACGTGCATCAATAGATACTTCATAAACATAAAAGCTTTTCGGACTCTTGCTATGTTTAAAGTACTTGCCCACATATATTTCTGGTCTAGCATAGACGAGAAGCCCTACTTTTATGTCGAGATCTCTATCAGACTTGATTATCATTAAACAACCCACCCACAGCTAGAGGAGCTTAAGTTTGCCAGTTAACTTATCGAGCACTTCTGAAGGAGCTGGGCCTATCCCAATCGCCGTCAATGTTCCTGGAGGTAGCTCTGTGTGCCCGGCATCTCTAATGATAGATACCGGCAACCCCACTGCTTTAGCTTCCTCAGCTAACTTGAAAAGGTCTTTCTCACTACCACCCTTAAGTACTACTTTCTTCTGGCCTTGTTCAAGCCACTCATAAAACCACTCAGGCTTGCTCCTCAGAGCCTTATAAGCTGCTTCAACAGCTGCATGAGCTACTTGCACAGCTAACTTTCCCTTACTCATTTTAATATCTGTTCTAACAACAATCGCCTGTTTAAGTTCCCTCAACAGTTCCTCCCTCTAATTTCTTGAATATCTCACTCATTAGCTCAGAGACCTTACGCTCCTTACACTTTAAGTAGCATTTTACATCAACAACACCCTCCTTAATACATACATTTCTACACTCAGTGAAATAAGCCGCAACATCCGGTTCTAAGATAAAGTAGCTCCTAGAACTTCCGAGAGGTCTTATCTTAAATAGGTTCCATAAACTTAGTTTTCTCAGAAGACGAGATACGTGAGGGTACTCTTCCTTAGTAAATACGTAGAAGCCGAAAGCCTTTAACGAAGAAATTACCCTACTCTTCAATTCTTCACCATTACTATAGTTTGATGACCGCATACTTCTTCACCGGCAGCTTGAGCTTCCTGAATACGCATCTTATTAAGTTAATTACTTCAGTTGATCGACCCTCAATTAACCTAACCTTTAGCTTACGGTAAACAGCTCTACCTAGACATCGCCCCTCACTATCGTAGACTAAAACATCGCCTACTACCCTACCTTTAGGATTCATTCTGAAGTCCAGCTGTACTACGTAACTTCCACTCGGTATTGTTACCTGATGTTCCTCAGCCTCTCCCTTAGCATATAGAGGCTTAATACTCATCCTTCTCACTACCTTAAAGTCTACCTCTCTGCATTCACTATCTATAACGAAATAGAGCCTCCTCCGCTGGTGAAGACCCCTCCTACTCTTTGATTTTTCAGTAAACGTCTTAATAATACCTCCATTAGTCATGGCTGCCACCTACATGAAGATAATTACACTCGGTACTACGTCTTTGAATTAGATAAGATCTCCCTCGGCATGATATCTCTAACACTCTTAGCGACAATAAGTACTCCATTCTTCATCACGTACCTAGATACTATGACGTACTCTGGACTAACTAACTGCACCTTATCTCCATGAATTTCAGCTTCGCCTATCTTTAGCCCTTTTTCATTGTAGATAATAGCCTTGGTCCCGCGGTCCTTGCTAATATCTATTATTACAGTCTTTGCCGACGTCACGCCATACCTCCCTGTCACATTGTTATATCTACTAATATTTTATTACCCCTAAGACACCTTTTATACCGTGCTGAGTAATATGAAAGATGCGTACGTAACTAGGTGTAACTCGAGATGACTAGGTACAGGAAATACAAGGATCCCTATAAAATAGATTTTAATAGATTAAGCATATACGGTAACCTAAAAAGCAGGGATAATAGTGGCTTGGAGTTAGGTAGCGAGATTACCGTTAAGGTAAGCGACATGGATATGGAAGGAAGAGGTGTAGTTAAGTTTAAGGGATACACCATAATAGTACCCAGAGCCGTACCTGGAGAAAAAGTTACTATTAGAGTTACTAAAGTGGAAAATAATAAGGTAGCTTACGCGTCAGTAGTTAAGAGAATAGAGGAGCCTAAACGCTGATGGTATTAAGTGTTAGGGTAAATAAATTTTCAGCTTACTTATAAATTAATTTGTGGTGGAGTGAATGTCAGCAAGAGACTCTAGGAAGGTATTAGCTGAGCTTTTGTGGGCTGAGAAGTACAGACCTAAGTCATTATCCGAGATAGTGAACCAGGAGGACATCGTTAAGAGGCTGCAGCAATTCGTTAAGGAGAAAAACATGCCACACCTGCTTTTTGCTGGTCCGCCAGGTACAGGAAAAACTACGGCTGCACATTGCCTAGCACACGACTTATACGGCGAAGACTATAGGATGTACTTACTTGAGCTAAATGCTAGTGATGAGAGAGGTATCGATGTAATAAGAACTAAGGTTAAGGAATTCGCTAGGAGCAAGCTCCCAGCTAATGTACCGTTCAAGCTCGTGCTCTTAGATGAAGCAGATAACATGACGGCTGACGCGCAGCAGGCTCTAAGAAGACTTATGGAGATGTACGTTGATGTGACGAGGTTTATACTCATAGCTAATTACCCAAGCAAGATAATAGAGCCAATACAGTCTAGGTGCGCCGTATTTAGATTTACCCCGCTTAAGAAGGAGGATGTCATAACTAGGCTCAAGTATATATGTGGGCAGGAGAAGGTTCAATACGATGAAGACGCTCTCGAAATAATATTCGAAATATCTGAAGGTGACATGAGGAAGGCCATCAATATACTCCAATCTAGTGCTGCACTAGGTAAAGTAACTGTAGCTAACGTCTATAAGGTAGTCGGACTTGCGCATCCTAGGGAGGTCCGAGAAGTTATTAAGACTGCGCTAGCAGGAAACTTCATAAAAGCTAGGGA
>QMWS01000128.1 GCA_003661745.1 Thermoprotei archaeon
AGGACTCTCCTACGCTAGCCGCAGAACCATAGAGGAGGGGTTTAGGGCTGGCTTTCTAAGGCTGGTTGTTGCGACACCCACGCTCGCTGCTGGAATAAACATGCCTGCTAGGAGGGTCGTTGTATTCACTAGGAGGTATGAGTCCGGGTACATGAGGCCCATATCGATTGCTGAGTACAAGCAGATGGCGGGAAGAGCTGGGAGGCCTCAGTACGATCCCTACGGTGAGGCTATAGTAGCTGACGCTAGAAGTGATGAGGAGGGGTGGAGATACGTTAAGGGCGTGCCAGAGGACGTTAAGTCAGCGCTAGTAAGTGCTCGGGCAATGAGGATCCACGTCCTCTCACTGATAGCGTCTGGCTACGTAAGTAACCTGAGGGAACTGATGGAGGTAATGGAGACTACCTTAGCATTTAGGCAGCTGTCCTCTGCACTCAGCGATGAGGCAGTTGAGTACACCATTGATCAGCTAGTAAATATGGAGATGCTGACAGTCGATAGAGGCACAATCAAGGCTACGCCACTAGGTAGCTATGTAAGTAAGCTGTACATAGACCCACTTACCGCGCTAGTAGTTATTGACGACCTAAAGAAGCAGCCGGAAGTACCTAATATCTACTACCTAACATTAATTGCAATGACACCGGACTTCGAGCGAGTTAGGATCACCAAATATAAGTCGCTAATGGACGAGATGGAGGCTGCGCTAGATAATGGCGAAATACCTGAGCCTAGATTCGGCCTAGACTACTACGACTTACTTAGGGCATATAAAGCGGGGAGAATCTTACTCGCATGGATTGAGGAGGTCAATGAAGACCAGATACTTGAACACTTCGGGATTGGTGCTGGTGATCTACACAGTATAGTTGAGACAGCTTCGTGGTTGGTCTACGCAGCATCAAGAATATGCTATATCTACGGGCTAACGCAGCATTCGCGTAGGCTCAGCATACTTGCATCTAGAGTAAAGTATGGCGTTAAGGAAGACGCACTAGATTTAGTTAAAGTCAAGGGAATCGGTAGGGTCAGGGCGCGTATTTTAATTATGAATAACATTAAGTCGCTAGAGGACCTAGCCAGAGCCGATCCGTCAAGAATAGCTAAGCTCCCTACGTTTGGCGAGAACCTAGCTAAAGAGGTCGTTAGAGAGGCCCGGAAGCTACTCGAAAAATCTAGTTCGAGGACATGAAGCTGCTATTTGAGCTTAGTCAGCAGCTTACTTAGGTTTAGCTCACCGATAACTAAGGGCCACTGCAGCCCATACTTTACTAAGTACTTAGGGTGTACCTCACCTAAGATCCCCACTTCATCGCCATCGACTACAATTATTGCTGACCTACCGCTAATGAATATCTTGTGCCCACCACGCTTTAACTTGTAGTTGATTCCTAAGGTCGTTAGTAGCGACTTAACTGTAACTAGTCCATCAGTTAGTGTTACGTCTTCGCCATATATTGAGAAGCCCAAGTACCGCTGGCTTCTGTAGTCCTCACTAGTGAGCTTGACTACATCACCTACCTCAAATATCTTAAGCTGTTGCTGAAGGTCTGCATTCTCTCTAACTGAGAGTAGCAGTGACGGTATGAGCGAGTTCCTCACTGCTGAGTACGTCTTCATCTTTGGGTTAGCTAGTTCTGCGAAATCCTCGGTACTAACGTCCCTCAGAATCTCCGAGTCCATTAGCATGAAATTAACTACTTCCTCAAATCCCAAGCCTATCATTAAGTCCCTTACTAATGAGGAGAGGTACTCAATCGAGTGCACACTGCCATAGTGCGACGGTGGTAGTACTTCAGCAGGTAGCTTATCATAGCCGTACCCGATAATTATGTCCTCAATTACATCAACTTCGCCAATCACGTCTACCCTGTATGGAGGTACCCAAACCTTAAGGGATTCGGCACTAATATCTTCGATCAGGTAGCCCATTCTAGGGAGAATTTCCTCTACATCACTAATCCCTAACTTAATACCTATTAGGTTTTCTAAGCTGCTTAACCTAAGGCCTATTATTGAGCCATCAAGCTTTGGTGTTACATTGATTACGCTGCCATCCTTGCCTAGAACCTTAACGCACTCTATGGTGGCACCGCCGCTGCCGCCTCTCTCGGCTACTGATGTAGTAATTATGTTTAGCACCTTAATCATGAGAGAGGGCTCAGTTCCTGTGACGTCTATTAGAACGTTCTTTGTTTCCTCAGTAATTTTGTTGTCTTCACTGTTAATTATTGGCGGAAATGACAGTACCTCACCATTTGAGTCCTGGAGCAGTGGATATTTACCCTTCCTTACCAGGTGCGCATATTTCACGCCTTTCTCAGTTTTCTTTAGTATCTCGCTGAGGGTCATTACTGTTGACTCTCCCAGCGGCCTGAACATCGCTTCCTTGACCTCAACATACCTAATTGGCGGCTTAACCTTGTCTAGGTCGTAGAGGCCTATTGAAACGTACTCTCTGTCACCACAGTACGTTAGGTGGACCTTCTCCTGTAGCTGGAATATTTGCCTTATCGCTTCATCATCCAGTTCTACGTTCCTAACTACAGCTAGGAATGCGTGAGGCCTATAACTCGGTGCGTTACTTACATCTAGAATTACGCTGGACTCGCGGACTTCGTATTTAGATGGCTTCCTAAGCCCAAAAATGAATGCTAGTGCTCTACCAAGGCCCTCAGCAGAGAACAGATCTGGCCTGTCGTGCTGCGCCTCATAAACCACCGCGTCTTCACTCAGCTCCTCTACCTCAGCTTTAAGCGTAGTTAGCGCCTCACGCAGTTTATCCTTACTTAACTCTGCATTAACTAGTCTAGCGAGATCCCATAGCTTAACCTCTACTATAGGCATTACTCAATCACCCTGTAGGGGACTTTCATGGATCTAATTACTCTGAGGTTATTCGTGTATAGGTGCCTTATGTCATCTATACCCAAGACTAGCATGGCAATCCTATCTATACCTATGCCCCAGGCAGCTACGTTATAGTCCTTCAGGCCAACTGCCTCCAGCACCTCAGGCCTGAACATACCGCCAGGGAAGACCTCAATCCACCCTAGCTTAGGGTGCTTAATATAGCCCTCAACACTAGGTTCAGTAAATGGGAAGTAGGCTGGCTTAAATAACACCTCACCTAGGTTTAACCTCTTTGCGAATTCCTTAAAGAAGCCTAGGAGGTGCTTAAATGTAACGTTCTTCCCAACTATTATACCCTCAAGCTGATGAAACTCCATTAAGTGTGTCGGGTCTGGCGTGTCCGGCCTGAAGACTCTGTCAAGCGAGAACGCCCTGTATTCGCCCTCACCGTACTCGTAAATAGTTTTCATAGATAC
>QMWS01000129.1 GCA_003661745.1 Thermoprotei archaeon
AGGCCTTATCGGTGGGCGCACCGAGGGGTACCCCACCTCATCTGGAGTCTTTCCAGTCTTCCGAGCTAGTAATGCGATAACTATAGGTATGCAGGTCCTCCCCTGGCAAGGACCCATACCAATACTCGTGAGGCGCTTAATCTCCTCTATATCGGTAATTCCCTCATCTATCAAGTCCTCAATATCCTTCAGTGTCACGTCATTACACCTGCACACAATTACCTCCCTCCTCCAGTCGCTACCCATTATAACGCCCAAACACTATCTATGAGGTCAGCTAATTAAATCAATAGAATAGCGAGCCCCACGGAACAATCTAGTAAACATTTTAGTAGTACTTAGAAGTATTACTTAATGGTGGGCATAGTGGGTAGCTACGTTACTATCTCTGTGAAGGTGCGGAGGGAACTTAGGGAAGAAGCTGAAAGGTTGGGGATAAAGATATCTGAAGTGCTTCGGCGGGCTCTAGAAGAGGAAGTTAAAAGGCGCAAACTTGAGGAATTAAAGAAGAGGCTAGAGAAAGTCAGCGAAGCTTTGGATAAAATAGATGTAGAGCGATTTGTGAGGCATATTAGGGAAGATAGAGAAGGTAGGTAGAAATGCGTAAGAACCTACTGTTTGATGCTTCCTCACTCATATACGCCCTCAAGCAAAAGAAGCTAGACGTATTATGCGATAACTACGTTCAATGGCTAACTATATACGAGGTAATTAATGGCTTATGGAAGGAGGCACACCTAATTAAGGCTATGAACGTTAGAGATGCAATTAATGTAGCTCAGATATTGAAGGAGCTGGTAAGCTACATGAACGTGCTAAGTCCGCACGGGCATGAAGAGGAGATACTAATGTTAGCACTGAAGGCAGGGATTACAGTATATGATGCCTCATACGTTATCCTAGCTAAGAAGTACAATCTGACATTAGTAACTGAGGACAGAATATTGAGAGCAAAGGCGAGAGACATCATTAAAACCGCCACACTGAATGAAGTAATCACTTAGGAAATAAGGCTAATTCACTACTTCATAACGGTAAGGTACTTTTCAAATCATAAGGAGAACTTAATTTTGTTCACCCTAAATAATGGTGGGGGTTAATCATAGAGGCAGTCGTGCTTGCTGCTGGTTTAGGTACTAGGTTCGCTAGAGCAGTACCTAAGCTGAAGTTAGCTGTCCCTATAGGTGGTGTACCACTAATGCACTACCCACTAACTAGCTTAGCTGCTGCCGGAATTGATAGGATAATTGTGGTAGTTAATAATAGAACCATGGGCACTGTAAAGGAGGTCGTTGAGTCAGCGCCACAGGTAATTACCGATAATGTCGATATTGAGTTCGTGATTAATAGCGCGCCGGAGAGGGGCAATGGCTACAGCCTCCTGCTCGCGCTACCACACATTAATGAGTCACGATTTATCGTGTCAATGGCTGACCACATATACCCTCCTAGGCTAGTTAAGCTAGTCTACAATACGTCAGGGAGCGCCTTAGGCGGTGACTCAAGCCCTAAGTACATCAACGTGAGTGAATCTACCAGGATTCACGTTGAGGGAGGCAAGGTGGTTAGGGTAGGTAAGGGTATTGAGCCCTACGAATTCGTTGATGTGGGTGTGCACGTGCTTGAGAGGGACCTCAACTACCCCAAGTGCTCTATCGAGGATACTATTGAGCTGTCATCACTGCTTGAGTGCTTAGCTAGGGAGTCAGTAATTAAGGTAGCAGATATTACTGGAGTGCCGTGGACTGAGATAGATACTTACGAAGATTACGTAGAAGTTACTTCAGGGTCCCGCAGGGCGGTTCTTGAGGAGGTGCTTAGTGAGTGGAGGGATTTAGGGATTTCCGTAAGAGAATAAGGGGTAAGAGCTTAGACGGGCCTGTCTCCCGGTACATTAACAGGAAAGTCTCAACTAGGATAACGTACTTGATAGTCAAGTATAGCGTTCCCTTAACACCTAACGCGGTGTCCTTCATATCCTTCGGAATAGCTCTAGCGTGCCTCCCCCTCTACGTTCTAGGGTACGTAGCTCTAGCTGGTGTGTTGGCTCAGGTATCGTCAATAATTGACGGTGTTGATGGCGAGCTAGCGCGTGCTAAGGGAATGACCTCAAAGCTAGGTGGGTTCATGGACTCGATGCTCGATAGGTACGCGGACTTAGCAATACTTCTGGGGCTCTCCATATACACGCTCACACACCATCCGGAGATCACGTGGGCCACCATCTCACTACTAGCTATAGCAGGTGACATACTGGTGAGCTACCTTCACGCTAGGGCGCCCTACGACTTAGGGATACACCCTGTAGCAATAGGTAGGGTAGAGAATGTCGCGTCAAGGGACGTCAGGCTGTTCATAGTATTCATAGGGAGCTTGCTAGGCTTTACTCAGTACACGCTCCTAGCGCTGGCAGTTCTAACCCATGCGTATGTGGCAGTAAAGACTGCGAGAGTAATTAACTACTGGCGTGAGCACGTCGGCAAGTAGCGCTAGGGCCCTAACTGAGAGAATAGCGCCTTATAGAACCTATTGAGTACCCACACGACATCAAATCCATCGACTGCCGTTAGGTCGGGAGGCACGGGCTCTACGAAGGCTTTAAAGCCCACTTTACTGGTCAAGTTATTGATGTAGTTGACTAGCTCGCGCACACGCATGGGCTTCCTAGGGGCCCTCAACTTCCTCATAATGCATGCTATGAACTTGACCTGTCCCTTCTCAACTATCCTGGGGCAGTAGCTCAGGTCTAACTCGAATCTTTCCCCGTTAGCGTATTCAGCAACTATCTTGTAGCCGCTGCTCTTTAGCTTCCTCAACCCCTCAATCCCGCAGAAGACCCTCTCCCTTGGCGGCCTGTAAGCTCCCTGCTGACTGCTTAAGCATCTACTGCTACTCCTAGCAAGGTGCGTGATGTCCTCCGGGACATACCTCCTCATGCGTATGATCTTATCAGCTATGCTGAGGAATGACGATGATGCGCTCATGACCGCTACTATGCTGATGCCTGTCTTCCGTATAAGATCCTTGGCCTGCACATCAAGCGTCTTTATTGGGTCATCAGATATTATCTCACTCATTACTTCGTCCTTGTATAGCAGGTTCGTAGCGCTGGTGTCCTCATCAATAAGTAGGACCTCAGCACCTGCCTCAATAGCCTCACTTATTGATGCGGCCATGCTTGTTGAGCCGCTGGCGTCGAGGCTCACGTAGTCAGCGGTGTCCTCACCTGAGGGTAGCCTACTTATGAATGACGATATATCTACGTGCGACACTATCCTCCCGTCCTCAGCCTTAACTAGC
>QMWS01000130.1 GCA_003661745.1 Thermoprotei archaeon
ACACGAAATCATAAAAATCGCCGAAAAAGCCGGATGGAAATTCCAAGAAGCATACAGAGACCTAGCAACGCTAAAACCCTATAAACCAATGTTAAGCGCATTCAACGTAGTATTCAGAAAATTGATGAAGAACTCCTAGAACTTGAGGACGTATATTGTGTATTTTGGAAAAATATTCAAAGAAAGAGACACTATGTATTGAAGCTTATGAAATCGCACGAAAAATTATTAAGGCTAAGGAACTTTACAGAAGGCATAGAAAACGATAAAATAGTATATATAAGACAAAGGAACATCCTACTCGTATTTCTTTAGCTCCTTTACGACAGCACTACTGAACATTTCAAAATACGTTTTCAAGAACCTCTCTTATCCTGTGCTTACGTATAACTTCCAATTCTTTTTTTAATTAGATTCTTATCAAATATCGCAAGACGAATATTTAGAATCATTCTTCTTTCAATTCTTTTTTAATTAGATTCGTCATGGATTGCGCTTGTGAGAATCCCCCATTCCTCACCTTTCAATTCTTTTTTAATTAGATTCCGATAACAATAGCTGAGCAGAGCGGGACCGACTTATCCTTTCAATTCTTTTTTAATTAGATTCAGGTTAAGAAGAAAGCAGAGGATGAAGGAAAAAGTATAAGCTTTCAATTCTTTTTTAATTAGATTCTACGAGAAAATAGTTGAAATACTCAAGGAATCACCTTATCCGCCTTTCAATTCTTTTTTAATTAGATTCGATAAAGAAGTACGTGGTCTACCCTGACGGGAGGGTCGACATCTTTCAATTCTTTTTTAATTAGATTCTTGGATGGAATATTAGCTGGGGTGTTCGGTTCAACTGTTCTTTCAATTCTTTTTTAATTAGATTCAGTACAGTGCAATATGGAAGCTTGCTAAAGTGTACTTGTCCTTTCAATTCTTTTTTAATTAGATTCGCAGCCGTAATATGGCATTCCTCAAGTATTTTAATAACTTTCAATTCTTTTTTAATTAGATTCTAGCCCCGAAGAAAAAGAGCAATGGAGAGAGCGTGGACTTTCAATTCTTTTTTAATTAGATTCCATGGTTGCTAAAACAACTAAAGCAGCAAATACGACTTTCAATTCTTTTTTAATTAGATTCTAGAAAGTTTCACGGGAGGATTAGAGAACCAGACACTTTCAATTCTTTTTTAATTAGATTCATGCCCTTGAGAAGTCACTTTACCAATACCTACACCTTCCTTTCAATTCTTTTTTAATTAGATTCGCATCTTTCTTCAACGGAACACACTACATCAACCTAGCTTTCAATTCTTTTTTAATTAGATTCTGATAGTGCCGAGAGAGACCTACTTCAAGGAAGATTAACTTTCAATTCTTTTTTAATTAGATTCAAACAACTTGCAGAACAACTACGCTGGCCACTACTCTTCACCTTTCAATTCTTTTTTAATTAGATTCTGTAAACATAGCTCGAAAAGTACCAATAGACATTATAGCAAACTTTCAATTCTTTTTTAATTAGATTCTTCTTCTGCATACACTCATGGTATCGTAAGGGAATCTTTCAATTCTTTTTTAATTAGATTCGTTGTTAAAACACACTACGGAATAGAATCAGAATATGTTCTTTCAATTCTTTTTTAATTAGATTCAGTTCTGGCACTCTCTCCAATGCCAAACGAGTGCAACTCTCCTTTCAATTCTTTTTTAATTAGATTCTTCTTTAGCGGCTGTTAATGCTCAGCCCGAAGCACCCTTTCAATTCTTTTTTAATTAGATTCAGGTAAGCGAAACAGTTGAGGAACTAATGAAGCAGTTCATCTTTCAATTCTTTTTTAATTAGATTCAAGGATCTTACATCGCTAGGTCTTGTTAGGCTTGAAATAAGCTTTCAATTCTTTTTTAATTAGATTCATAGAGCTTGGGTTGGAACCTAAGCATAAGACTGCTCTAATCTTTCAATTCTTTTTTAATTAGATTCACTGAGTAATTCCAGTTTGTCGCATTTAGCATTTCGATAGCTTTCAATTCTTTTTTAATTAGATTCATATTAAGTATTTGCGTGAAAAACACGGATACAACATCTTTCAATTCTTTTTTAATTAGATTCAAAAAATTATTTTTTATTTTTTATTTGCATTTTGCTTTTCCTTTCAATTCTTTTTTAATTAGATTCTGAAGGTTTATATGCGGGTTTCATTATTTCTGTCTTACGCTGGCTCTACCCTGATGATATTTCATATGAATTTACATGTCAGCAGGTACTCTGGGATCATCAGCTGATATAGGGTTTGCTGAAGGTTGTATGTGTGTTGTTTTTGTTGTTCCGAAGCCTATTGTTCTTGATCTTCCTATTCCTATGTAGTTTGCGTAGTTTAGTAGTTTGAGTATTGTTTCTGTGTGTTTTTTGTTTATGTTGTTTATTTTGTATATTGTCCAGCCTGTTATTCCTCTTGGTCTTCTTTTTTCATCGTATATTGCTGTTACTGGTTTTAGTTTGTTGTTTACTTCTTGTAGTATGTAGTTTGATATTATTGCTAGTTTTTCTATGTTGCTTATTTTTTCCTGGTGTGGTGCGTGTAGGTTCCAGTGTTTTGCTAGGGAATATGTTATTAGCATTGGTAGTGGGAATAGTATGTGTCTTAGCTTTATTTTCTCCTTTATCCTCTTGGGTTTGGGTAGTTGTAGGAGTGTTGGTGTTATGAATTCTAGTTTAACGTAGTCATAGTTTGGTTTTACTTTTAGACTTCCGAAATCAACTGTTCTAGCTTCAACACCTACTAACAATACTTCTGAATTGTAGACGCTTATTTCCGGGGTGTTTGAAATTGCTTGAACTATTCTTAGGGATCTTTGGGAACCTATTGTTGTTATTTTGAAAAAGTATTCTTCATTTGCCTTTAAAACTAGGGGTTTAGGAGGAGATTTCGCGGTTTTAAATAGGGGTTTATTGTTTTGGAAAACAACTGTGAAAACGTATGGCTTAGTTTTCCACGGGGCCTTTATTTCGCTAACTACCTCGTTGAACCCTTGTTTTTCAAGAGCCTTAATAATTATTGTTCTACTTAGCTTAGAAGTGAACGGAGGAACTACGATGTCTCTTTTAGGTTTAAAGTAAACCTTAAACACTGTTATTGTTTCCAAAATTTAAACCCACCCTCCTCTACAATACTTTCTCCACCCGCAATTTTCACATTTAGACTTTCCAACCTTAACCTTAGGCTCTACTTCGTCATTAACGATACTGTATATTTTCTTGATAATTCTCATAACCTCTTTCTTTAGGGAACTAGTTATTTTAACTTCA
>QMWS01000131.1 GCA_003661745.1 Thermoprotei archaeon
AATATGGCAGTTATCATATAGTTTTAATTCACTTAATGATCTAATAACGTTCTTAGCGAGTCATACATATCCAAGGAACTATGACAGCGAAACACTCTCAGCTATTACTAAGATAATAAGCAGCTATCCAGAACTAGCACCAGATATACTTGGCTTATATGGTATAATGCCTTTGTTCGGCAGATCAAATATACTTGGATACGATGTTGTAGTTGATACAGATAATGGCATCTATAGGATAGATGTAGATGTTTATGCTAGGATCGGTGATCTATGGGCGGATATATGGGGAGCAATAGGGTCAGCATGTGCAGGAGCGGCGGCTGGTGCAGTAGTAGGGAGCGTAGTACCAGTTCTTGGTACGGCCACAGGTGCGGTTGCAGGTGCTCTGGCAGGATTAGCCACTTTTGCTCTTAGCAAGTACTTTAGCAGTACTTCAACAACGACAACGAGCGAGGAGAAACAGGCAGTTATAAACAAGGCTAATGAGGGTAAGCAGAATGTAACGAGAATATATAATAATGCACTAGCTGATCTTGAGAACCTACATAATGCGGGAGAAATAACGGATAATGCATACAATATTCTTAAAACCGATCTAGAGGCACTTTATACTACAAGTATTAAGGCTATTGACGAGGTGGTAGATGAGGCGGTTAAGAAAATAGATGAAGCATACAATAATGGCTATAACAAGGGCGTAAGCGATAGTAAGATGTGGATCGTGGGCGCAGGAGTAGGAGGACTAGCATTAGGCATACTAATTGGGAGGAGATAATAGATGAGCAATCTACTTGTTTATGGAGTTGGATACATATATATTGACAATGAACTCAGTAAGCTAAGACGGTCAATATCAAGATTAGATGAAAGATTATCATCTCGTATAACAAATGTAGAAAACATTTTAAACAATTACATAGGTAAAAAAACTAGTGGAGTAGCAAGAGTTACAGGAGACGGCAGTACAACAGAGTTTCAGGTAGAAGTACAGCATGACCTACCAAGCGATAAAATAACAGTAAGCGTATCAACCACTAGACCAACAACAGCAACTCCAAGCTATATTTTCGCTTATGTGGACGATAAGGACAATGACGGGTTTAGGGAGACAATAGTAATAACAGTAAGATTCGACACCGCACCAGCAGACGGAGAAGAAATAGAAATCTATTGGAGAGCCGAGATCGTGGAGGATGAATAGCAATGGATGGAGAAACAATAACAGCAGTTACAATAACGGCGACAGTAAACATAGTAACAATAATATCAATGATCTATTACTTGAAGGGAAAAGTAGAGACTATGGAGAAATCATTAAACCAGAGAATAAATGATCTAAGGGATTCGCTAAACAAGAGGATTGACGATATTTATAGAGTGTTAAACAAAGATATAACTACAGTAAACAAATAAATAATTATGAGGTGAGTAATTGTGAGCTTGTCAGTAGTGGAGATAGTTAGATGGACTAGATCACATGATACAGATAAGAGATCGGTACTTACATTAGTAGCCTCAAGGGATATACTATATCTTAATCATCCAACGATGGGAGAAGGAACTTGCTGCGACTATACGGTAAAGGCTGTAATTGATCATGTGAATAAGACAGTAAGTGAGTCAGACGTCTTAAGTCCTACCGATGGATCATTAGGTTCGGGGTTAAAGATATTTGGTAAAAACATTACTACAAAGCATTTGGTAGGATATGGAACAATAGATGAACCATGTGGGGGAACAAAGGGATTATTATTAAATCCTGATAATACTAGTGAATATTTATGCGTAGATAACAATTTTACGGGTAATTTTGTTGGATTACTATATGATCCAGTATCTCATAAGATATTGGGTGGTACTGGATCAGGAGGTAATAGAGTACATGTAGTTGATCCAGATACGTTAAATAGGATAGGATACTTAACACATAGCAGAATATCTGAACGTGGATTCGTAAATCTTATTCCTCGTGATGACGAGAAAGTGTTTATAGTATATGCTTATAATAAGGGAACAGGATTAGGGCCTCTCTTAGGAATAGGTATTGTTGATATACAGGATATTATTGATAATGCTAGTAGTAATCCCAATATAGATGATCTTGGCAGTTATCAACAACTATATGAGACTACCGACTATAATCAAGGTGGTGTCGCGGGTAATTGGTGTAATGGCAGTAAAATATGGATCATGGGACATGATGGCACTAATCCTAAAAGTCTGCTCTATGATCCAGTAAACAATACATTAAATGATCTTGGTGTTGTTGGATGGGATAAGATAATATATCCGCTAACATATCAGAAATGGCTACAGAAGGACGAGACGAACAAGAAATATATTATACTTGATGATGATGCACAGACAGTTATTCAGGAAATATCGGACACGGATATTATATATATAGGTGTAGCATTTCATTTCTTATTGCTAAGTGATCCTTCTACCGATGAATGTATATTGAAGGGATTATCAATAGATGGATCAACTGTGCCTATTGTACAATGGGATTTAGAGAATAAAAAATTCAGAGTAATTGACATGATCACAGGGAATCCAATTAGCATGGATGTTTACATAATATGGAGCAGGTTGCAGATGTCTTATAGTGAGAAATCACAATCAATACCCTATGTTGCAAATAACCGCATTAGTACAATGACTGTTAACGGCTGGACTGATATACCTAATCCACCGACAAACAATGTAAGAGTACTGTATGTAATACCTGATTTCCTTGGGGTGGGAGTATGAGCGAGTCAATCTCAGCAGTAGTAGAGTATACAGCTCCCACAGGCCCACAGTTCAGTATAACAGACTATCCAAGTACTGTAAGCGGTACTCCTAGTGAGACTAAGACAATTAGCGTAACGGTAGCGAATAATGGGGATACTGATGGAGACTGTACTATAAGAATCAAAGATCATAATAACAATATTGTAGCAGAGGATACAAAGACTATATCGGCAGGGGGATCGGCTACATTCACTCTAAACATTACATTACCTAGTGATATAGGAACTTATACATGGACTATTGAGGCTTATAATGTAACAAATGATACAGTAGATGACACTAAGACATTCACGGTAGAGGTAACGGCACCAACTAAGAAAAAAGGAATATCTCCTTGGTGGATTATACCATTATTGTTAGGCCTTGGATATATTGCATTCAGCGGGTATAAAGAGGAAGAAGAGTATAAGGAGTAGGATAAAACCTAATAATTTTTTCTAATTATATATATTTTCTAGGGGATAGTAATGGG
>QMWS01000132.1 GCA_003661745.1 Thermoprotei archaeon
CTGAATAAAATCACGTCACCGCTTACCTTAATGTTCTCTATACCTAGAATCTTAAGAAAATCTTCTTTGGTAATTGTCTTCTTACTCATCTACCTATCCCCAGGTATCTACCGAGTTTTAAAGATGTTTCAGCTGCGAGCTTAAGGAGCGCACTAAGTAACTTACCGGGTGGTATCGAGGTATAGCCAGTTATTCCTGCAGGACCAAGTGCAAATACCTTAATGCCCTTTAGGAGGCAGTCATCGGTCACATTGATTACTAGGCTACCTCTCTTAGACTCTGCGTACTTTATATCACTTCCACATGCGGCAATTACTAGGGAGGGAAGGCGAACCTCGTAAGTAAGGACTAGCTTGTCCGGTGAAGTAAAGTTGAAGTCAACGCATTTAATTAGCTCGTCGTCACTTACGTAAAGATGTATTTGTAGGTTATCAAAAGCAAAACCTCCCTTCTTAGAAGTAAGGTGCCCAATATCGAGTACTCTTTCAGCGCCAGGAGTGTTCTTGAGGGTCTTAGGTTTCGCCATTAAGTTACTTAAGGTTATGTAGCGCTTCCAAATAAAGAAGGCATCTTGGGCTTCAAGTTCCAATACTGCTGGAAGTAAGCACTCGCTAACGGATATGCTACCTATACCTTCAAATACCTTACCATCATAGCAGGTAAGCCTTAACGTGACGTCCCTGTCGCGCGAACATATGAGGGTTTCATCACCTATGTGTGTTAAAACTACATCGATGTCCTTAAGGGGGTTAGGTACTAAGAACTCCTCAAGGTCTACTACTAACTTACCTAAGTAGTACCTGTCACCTGACTTATAATTCAAATTGAAAGAAAGCTCTAGCTTGCCGTGCTTGCTGAACGTATTCAGTGTCAGGGACTTTACCGTATCGCCCGGCTCAACAATGACGTCAAGTCCATCAATTCTTGACCCACCAATATCGCTACTACGGATCTTCAGCGAACCCTCTTCTGGAACGGGGTTAGTTAGCGAAATCTTAAACTTAAGGAAGGTGTTGTATATTCTGCCGTCGCCCATTAACCTCTTTAGCGTGCCGTCTGGGGAGTATTTGCAGTCAACTACCTTAATATTGCTTATCTTAGGCCTAACAGACGTTAAGTCAAAGTTCTTGCTAAGTGTTATTATTGGCGTTCTAAGTGTCACTCGTACGCTGCCGGACCATCCTAGCTGCTTAGGTCTTAATTTGAGAATTAGCCTTCCGTTATTTTCTCTCGCTTCAACTACCTTCACGAACTTACTTACTTCGTAGCTAGAGTTGGTGAACCAAGGTGATAAAATGACTGTAGCATACTCACGAGCACTTACCTCGTTATTTACAACCTCAACAACTGCCTCAGTAGGTTCCTTAGGATCAAGAATTATTAGACTGCTACCGGACAGACACCACGCCAGCCCGTCCTTACCAACAATACATTTCGTAACATTAGCAAATGAGGAATCTTCTTCATTTCCCTCAAAGACTACGAATTCTACTTTACCACCATGTCTAATAGCTATTATGTTGTGATATGCAGAAGCTTCTAAATACCTACCTGAGCGCAGTATTAGCCAAATTTTATCATTCACAACTCCGACACCCGCATGTGTAGAAATAACAGGTGCGTCGCCAACAACCCCGCATGGCGTGGCAGGACCTGTTACAGCGATAGGATCTAATTCACCATTTCTGGATTTAATTACTATACCATAGCGTTCATCAATGAAGTAATCATTGTACCCGCAGCTTATGAGGGGCTTTAGCGTTGGCGGTATCAAGTACAGATTATGGAAGCTTATAGCTAACGCCTCACTCTTAGAGTAGGCTACGCAAAGTCCTTCACCACACACCACCTTATTAAATACCATGCCCTCTCTTTCAAGAGTATAGGTTTTGATGTTGCCCTCAAATCTATCCCAAATGTATATGTCATGTATCCCGCTGTTTGATGCAAGTAGACAGGCAATAGAGCCGAAGGTACCCATAATAGCGCTTCTTGCTCTAGTTAACCTGAGCTTAATTGGGTCATTATAAATGCAGTACTTCTTGCTGTAGAACACGATAATAGGATTTCCTAAGTAATTGCTATATGCTACCTGAGATACGTTAGTCACATCATAGCATTTTCCGCTATCATCACATACTGACACCTTAGAGCCAGTTTTACTAAAGTAGAGGCTGCCTCCTAAACTAAGTTCATGATTTAAATTTAAATCAGTGAGCTGCCCCAATACCGATGAGCTAATACTTGAGTCTTTGCCTACTGCCCTAAGAATCTCCGTACCCCCTATTGTACAGCTCATTAAAATATATGGCGGAACGATGTATCTGCGGCCGGACGTAAGCACAAGATTTCCTTCGTGACTTCTCAGCAATTGTAGTGATTTAATTGTACCATGCTCTTGAATGCTCCCTAATATACCAGCTAGATCATGCAGGCTAAGTACTTTAATTAACTTAGGAACTTTCAAGCTAAACCACCTATTAATAAGAGGGTGAGTAGTGCGATACCTGGCAATAGCGTATTTGTTATGTCATCAAAGACTACGTATGATGCGTAAAGCGAGAACATGGCTGAAGCTATTACAGAATAAGTACCCACTAGGGCTGCGTGTGTGGCGAACCCCGAGATAGTACTTATTATGTAAGGCAGCAGCATCACCATCATTATGATGACTGTATTCGTTGCGAGCAATGATTTGATATCCCTAGTGAAGTCTAGGACAAGCTCCCTAAGCTTTAGCATACGCTCACGTGTTAGTGAACCATTACTTATCGCCTTAGCAATCACATAGAGCACAAATCTGGAGGTCCATAACTTTAGTTCATTAATAGTTTCGCTGACCTTATCTAGCTTAAAGTTAGTGCCTATTTTCCTAAAGGACTGTACCCTGCTGGCAGCTAAAATTTCACTAACTAGTCTGCATGGATTAGATACTACCAAAGGTGCTTCAGACACTCTTGCAAGTATTCTAGGAAGCTCCATAGCCTCAATGATGCCCTCCACGTAGTGGTACGTTTTGATAATACCCCATGTAATTAAGCAAACTAATGCAGCAAGCACGTAATTAACATAGCTATAGATAAGGTAGCTACAGAGTACGGCGACAGCGGTGACGCTGGAAACGGCTGCTGTAGATATGATAGCTGTCTTTCTGCCTCGAATTCTTGACGAAATTCTTGCGTGAAGCGGTAGCTGTGGAATAAGCGCCATAGATAATGGTGTAACTAGTGATGTCAATATGAGGGCC
>QMWS01000133.1 GCA_003661745.1 Thermoprotei archaeon
ACCTAGTTCTTCAACTATGTATTTTGCTGCCTCCTTTGCATCCTCCAAGTTCCTTATAGTCATACCTGTTAATCTCTCTGCTTCTATTCTATTAGGTGTAACAATAGTCGATATCGGTAATAGATTCTTCATTAATACCTCTAACGCTTCATCATCTAGTAATCTTGTACCATCCTTCGCATAAATTATAGGGTCGACAACTATGGGTTTATCGATTGTTTTTAGTAAGTCTGCCAAGGCGTTAATAGTTTCCTTCCTACCTAGTAATCCAGTCTTAATAGCATTGACATCCATGTCTTCGAGTATTACTTTAACTTGTTCTACGACTATTCCAGGATCTATGTATTCAATATGCTTTATACCACAGGTATTTTGGACCGTTACTGCCGTTATAGCTATGGTGCCATAAACTCCTAATACGCTAAATGTTTTTAGATCCGCTTCTACACCAGCTCCACTACTTGGATCACTACCTGCTATAGATAATGCTACTTTTGTATAAACATTGTCTTTCACTTAAGTCACACCCAGATCTCTTAGTATTTGTTCTGCAACCCTTTTACCTGATAAAATCATTCCTCCAAGTATCGGCCCCATACGATGGGTATTATAAACCTCTGCTACACTCATACCAGCAACATATAAGCCTTCAACTATTTTACTTGTCTTAGCTACAACCTCTTTTTCTCCAAGCCATACATTCATTGATGCCATACCAGGTATGTTTAGTCTTAGATTAGGGTATCTTTTGGCTAATACTCTTACAATACCTGCATCATGCCCTGTAGCATCAACTACAGCTCTAGATTCAATCATTAATGGGTCCACATGCCATTTAGCTTCAACTATAGGTGACCAATTTATTACTACTCCTTTAACAATAAGTTTACCATCATCAATCCTTGTTATAAGATCCTCCACTGTTATACCAGGTATTATTATCGTCCCGTTATCTATTGCCTTAGCAGCTAATTTAACCATAGATTCTGTTGGATCAGCTGCATATAAGCCTTCACCAATCTTCTTCAATTTTACGCCACATTCTTCAAGAAGCTGCCTAGGATACCCCTCTTCAACTAAAACTAGTGGTAATAGCATTCCACCGCCTCTAATGCCACCGCCAACTCCAAGCATACGTTCAAAAACAACAACATGTAACTTCTTTTCTGTTAGGGATATAGCGGCTGATAAACCAGCTGGTCCTGCACCCACAATTACTACATCTACTTTAGCTATGCTTGCAAGTCTTTCCATAACCTCGTTAATAAATAATTTAAATAAGTCACCTTCACTATATACTTCATACGACCGCATAGCCTACACCTTAGTATTTTGCCAACATCTAGCGATTAAAAAGCCGTTAAAAACGTGATTAAAAAGAGGTTATAGGACTAAGTCAATATCCTAATGCTTCTCTACCTTCTTCACCAGTACGTATTCGTATAACACGTTCTACAGGAATAATGAATATCTTCCCATCACCTGGTATGCCACGTCTAGTACTTTTAATGATTATATCTATTACTTTATCAACATCTTCGTCATCGACTGTTATCTCAATTTTAACCCTTGGCAATAAGTCATAGTATTCTTCGCCTTCAGGCCATCTATACCTTATACCACCTTGCTTACCTCTACCTCTTACAGTATAAACTGTTAAGGGATTGAAACCTGCCTCCATTAAAGCCTTTTTTACTTGATTCAAGGATTCCTCACGTATTATTGCTTCTATTTTCTTCAGAGTAACACCCATAGTATAGAAGGTAGGATGGGGTGCTAATTAAATTAGTGCTTACCAACACTATTTTTGGCATGTAATTTTCTATCCAGAATATGATGGAATTAAACCAACTTAGAACATTCATTTATATCAACACTTTCATTCTCTATTACTCTAATCGTTTCTATCTCACTTAGAACTCTACAAAGTTTTCTAGCTTCCATGCCTGTTATACCATCTATTATTACAAGTCTCTGGGCTTTCCCATTATTCTCTTCTAATAATCCAACATATAATGGATAATATAAAACCGTTATTCTATCGATATGGCCATTCATAGATTCTATAAGTTCTATGAACCTACTAATATAGGTCTTTGGCTCAAAGACTAATATTCCTCTTCTTTTCTCCGGTACACCCTTCTTCACCTCAGTACCAGCTACGTTAGCTATCTCTCGCGGGTCAAAGGATTTGTTAAAGATACTATATCTTATCTCTACCATATCACCAAACAAGTCAACTAGTGATTTTTCAGCTAGTCTACCAAGTACTGCTCTAAGCTTTTCACCAGTAATACCAATAGATTCTTCTATATCATTCAATGTAGCGGTTCCATCCTCAGATATTATTCTTAGTATATGTATTGCTTCATCTGATATATCTGAGAACCTCCCTAGAACCTCTTCTACCCCTATAGTTTCACCATCACGGACTATGAGATACCCTTGAAGACCGTCGAAAGCTAATTTTATGTTAACAAGCCTAGTCTCATCCTTTATGGGGTCTTTTTCAGATACTTGAGCCTCAATAATCATTACTGGAAGATATACTAAAGCACATTTAACTACCTTTCTATGCCTACGTAATATTGAGTACCTAACCTTACGCAGCAATTCTACTGCATCTAGCAGACCTAGTCTAGGTTCTATGTATTCTTCAATATATAGCTTGTACCCCTTAACCTTATCTAGGTCTATTTTAAGCTCCTCTACGGGTCTTATTATATCTATACCATAGTGTTTTGCTAATTCTAATGCATCGGGCTCTATATCACCTAGTACTATTAATGCTATCTTATCCAATGGTAGCTCGTTTCTCCAAGCAATATATCTCTCAACATCGCTTACTGTTAAGTGTCCCTTATGTACTACAAAACCTATTCTAACAGCTAAACCGGGTATTGGTGTAAGTGTTGCTAGAATATCTACTTCGTGATGAACTCCTCCTTCGCCTTCAATTATATATTTCCTCTTTACTTCAAAACCCATACGACTAAGCTTAACTGCTATCCAGGAGATCACGTACTCAGTACCATTAGTACTTGCTTTTGCTTCAATGGTTTGTTTAGCCGATTCTAAAGTCATTTCCAGCCCCTTCGCTATATCACAACATTTTCACGTTGGAACACTTCCATTTATAAATATTTACTACCTAGACAGATTTAACGTGTTCCCTATTATACTACATGTTAACACAGTGTTTAATGTACATACGTTTTCTTAGAATAGAAGTATTTTAATA
>QMWS01000134.1 GCA_003661745.1 Thermoprotei archaeon
AACAAGTATTGGTAAAGCCTTTGTAGAGTCTTTCTTTAAGTTTGGTGAAGATCTAGCTAACTTTGCAAAGAAGTTATTTGAACCATTCTTCCAGAAGTCCAGTCCTGAAGCCTATACTCATCTACTGAGCACAGCTGATCTAGCCGAGGCCGCGTTTCAAGAGACTATTAAGGAGCCTGTTGGACTTGCAAAAGCTCTTTGGAACCTAGGTAGTAGATTAATATATCCATACTGGTACGGAACATTAATACCGTATGTAATTAGAGGTGCTGTTAAAGCTTTTGGAGATGTTGAGATAGAGCTTGAACCATCAATTGTAGGCTCGAAGCTGGGAAGTGGAAAGATAAAAATAAAGGTATCAGAGTTAGCTGACGCATTTGTGAAAGGCCTTGAACAGTTTGTATCCGCGTTTGCTACAGGTGTAATGTTTGGTATCGCTAACAACTTCATGGTTAATGTACAGCATCTCTACATTCCAAGAGTTGTAGCGTACTACGATATGTTGCTGTACAAACTGCTTGAACCTATCCTTAAGCAGGAGATCGAGAAGGGAGCTAAGATCAACATGTTTGTTAAGGCTGTTACAGAGAGTCAGCTAATAACCTACGCTAGGAGAGTAATAGCCTTTGTAAAGCCTGAGGACAGGGCTAAAGCAATTGAACAATCCCTAGCCACAATATCAGCACACCTGAAGCTCTATGGATTACCGAAGTGGTACATTGACTACCTGACACAGCACCCTGAGCAGTTCTCTGTACCATTTGAAGATAGGTTTGGTAAACCAAGGAAGATATTCCTATCACCGATCTTCGAGCTACCAACACACTCAGAGATGGCTAGAATGACCCAGCGTGACGTGCTACCGGGCGTTGATGTGATGAAGAGGCTGGGCTGGATCAGGGGATGGAACGAAGATCTAACAACCTTGATATACCTGTTGACGTTCAAGTATCCATCCTTCGAGAAGCTGTGGCAGTTCTACATGAGGGCTTTGTCAGGGATGCTGTGGTTCAGAGCACCTTCGGTTGCTAAGCAGTTGTTTAGTGAAGAGGCTGAAGAGATCGGTGCAGGTAAACCTGTTGATCCGTTAACGATACAGGAGAAGCTAACAAGTAGAGAAGCTGTTGAGGCTCTTGAAACAGCGATTAATGTATACTTCAAGTGGTTGGAGTATTCAAACTTCAGCTGGTTTACCGAGAACACCAAGATGTATGGTATTGATGTTGGTAGAAGGGTTGTTGGGCCTCTCGGTGGCTGGACAGCTGACTCTTGGATAAGGGCTGATGTTGCGGCCGCTATACCAACAAAGATTGATATGCGTTGGATGTCACGATACGGGATATTCATGTACATGGCTAAGAGGTTTGAACAAGCAGGTGTGACGTTTGAAACACCGTCACCATTAGTCAAAGCACTTCCAAGAATGTTGGAAGCTAGAGCAGGTTCAAAGATCGAGGTTGAGCTACAATGGTTCTCAAGACTGCTACAAGCCACAGGTCTACACCCTGCATGGGTACCCATTGTAACAGTTGCTGAGAACATAATGGTGATATCAGATGAGATGACCCTGCTGAGGACAGGTTGGCTAAACCTCTTCAAGGAAGGCCTTGTCAACCTTTCAACGGTTGAAAGGGTTCTTAGTGGTCTGTTCACGGTCAGCTACAAAGTGGGTTACTGGGATGTGGATGAGAAGCGGTGGAAGACTGGTTACATCAACTTACCGGTGAGGTGGCTACCACATGAAAGAAGGCTGTTAGAGATCAGAATGGCTATAGATAGGGTCTTGGATATCTATAGAGAGTTCTACAGGTCTATCATGCGTGGTATAACCGCGTATGTGCTGGAACCCAAGGAGGCTAAGGAGATAGTTAAGTCATGGTTTGTACTAGCTAACAATCTCTTCAAGGAGACTATGAGTGCTATAACCGGTAGGGAAGTTGAGCTGGTCTTTGATGAGAGCTACTGGAACCTGATGGAGGTAGCCTATGAGAAACAAAGGGAAATCGAGTCGAGGGTAAGGACAAGGTACTTGATGCAGAGAGTAGCTGGTTGGCTACTGTACAGGATCCTATACGGTTACGTGAAGCCCGAGCATGTTGACCTTATAGTTTCCGTTTTCAAGAAACATGCTTTCCTATCAACATATGAAGAGAACTTCCTAAGGGAAGTGATGAAGAATCTGCTGGGAATAGCGTCGAGGGAATACATACCAACACCGTACACACTAGCAACCTTTGCTGAGTACATGGTGATATCTGAGGATATAATTAACAAGGTGTTTGAGGAGCTTAGGGTACCCGAAGAGTTTAGACCATTGTACAGGACTTACATACAGGTTAGGCCGTTCAAGAGTGACTACAAGTCTTTGCTGAGCACAGCTGTGAGAGCACTACGCTACGGTGCTATTACTGAAGATGATTGGAAAACCATGCTTGAAGAAGCTAAGAGGTATGGGTTCACAGATGCTGAGATTAGCATAATCAACAGGAGAGCATCCCTTGAAGTAGCTATTGATAGGGTTAAAGAAGTTTTGAAAGAGAGAATACCGTCACCATCAACAATGGGTGTCCTAGCTGAATACATAACTCTACCAATGGAACTTGTGGACAAGACGCTGAGAGAGTACAGAGTTGCTGAAGAATGGATACCTTACTGGAAATACTACATTATAGTAAAGCCGGTGAAGAGTGACTTCAAGTCTCTCCTATCAACTGCTAGAAGGGCTTTACGATACGGTGCTATTGCTGAGGAAGAGTGGAAGAAGCTACTTGATCAGGCTAAGGACTTTGGATTTACAGATGTTGAAGTCACCATACTGTCGAGGATCGCAGATCTAGAACTGCTCATTGAGAGGTCTAAGGAGAGAATACCTTCACCCTCGACCCTAGCAACACTCGCTGAGTACATAGTTATACCTAGGGAAATGATTGAGAAAGCGTTGGTTGAATACCGCATAGCTGAAGAATGGAGAAGCTACTGGATTAGGTACATACTTGTAAAACCGCTGAAGTCTGATTACCGTAGCTTGATATACACAGCGATCAGGGCCTTCAAATACGGTGTTATTGACCAGACGAAGCTCGACGAGATACTGAGACAAGCTCTTCAGTTTGGATTTACCGAAACAGAGATCAGGATAATCAGGTTTAGAGCTGAGCTTGAACAAGCAATTGAAGTTGCTAGAGAGCTACAGCGTGAATACATACCCAGCCTAGGTACAATAGCGTCAATGGCTGA
>QMWS01000135.1 GCA_003661745.1 Thermoprotei archaeon
AAAATAAAATGGGCTAAGGCAACGGCTATAGCGATGTTTATGAGAGCTAGAAGGGAGAGGAGGGACTTCTACCTACGGTTCTTTGACGGATTGCCACACCCGCTAGTTAAGGTACCTAAGAGAATGAAGCCTGACATGGTGATTACGCTAATTAAGTATTTAGCAAGGGTGCGCGGTGGCGGAGGCACTGACATAACGAGGGCTATAGTAACGGCGTGCGATGACTTATCTGAGGGAGTTGTTAAGGGACCAACAGACATAATAATCATCACTGACGGTGAGGACCGAGTATCTGATCGAGTAATAGCTAAGAAGCTAAAGTCCGTTGACGCTAGGCTAATAACGGTTATGATAATAGGTGAAAATAGCGACCTTAGAAGGTTGAGCTACAAGTACTTCAGGGCTGTTAAGCTGAGTCAGAACGAGATTCTTCAAGTCGTTGAGGCGTAATGTAGAAGACTATCTTACCATCCAAGTAGTCCCTTATTATTGCCTTAGCTGCCTCATGAAGTATGGGCTCTCCGTCCTTCTTATAGACCCACCCTCTTTTCTTAGCTAATTCCGCTATTATCTCATTAGGATCCTTAGACTCGATACCGTATGCCTGCAGGAAAGCATAAGGATTGTACTTAAGTACCTTCTTTATTAGCTCAAGCGCTGTCGCAGCAGGATTCTCTAGCTTATCAATAGGCCTTGACCTAATGACCGATTCTATATCACCTCTATCAGGAGGGACAAGCCCTGGCGTATCAATTAAGTACATATTGCCCCCTATCTTAAACAGCTGTGACTTCCTAGTGTATCCGGGAGTCCCTGGGTAAGGCGATGTGCTCGCTGAGTGCCTTCCCTTAAGGGTATTTATTAGTGTTGACTTACCTACCTTTGGTATCCCGAAGACACCTACTGTAATTGGTGACTTCCCTTCAACAACCTCCTTTATCGTCCTCCTAAGTACGCGTGTCCCTAAGCGCTCCCTAGCTGATATGTAGACTGCCTTAATCCTCTCCCGAGTCTCAAAGTACTTCTTCCACGCCTCACTAACTCTAAGTGGCACTAAGTCAGCTTTATTAAGCACGATGATTACTGGAACACCCTTCCTTTTAGCTATAGCCTCCAACTTCCTACTCCTCGTAGCTAGAGGATCTCTAATATCGACTATCTCAAGCGCGACATCACACATGTCGAGTAGCTCATGTATTAAGCGCCAGCTAGCCAGCTTCAACTATTCTACACTTCCCCTAACTCAACAATATCAGGCTTTATAACAGTAGTAGATATACTTGATGATGGCGTGATGTAAGCGCTCTTCGCTGATGAGTGATGATAAGTCCCATTGCTGAGGACCTAAAAGAGTTATTTACTTGAACATGTACTAGTAATATCTTGAGGGAACTAAGCGGATTGGTTAGAGTTAAGGAGAGGGAAAGAAGAAGGCAGAAGAAGAGTTCGGCCTTGCTAATATTGGCCATAGTGATTATGCTTGCGGCCAGCTCTTTGGCTCTACTGCTTCACTTTAGCAGTCCTACTCAGCAAAACGTAGTTAGTACACCAACAAGTGCGATAGCTACACCTACAGCCCGTAGGGCACTTGTTGCTGACAGCCTGATGGAGGACTACCCTAACCCTGAGCTCATAGATCACATCGTTCGCGTGCTTAAGAAAGCCGGCTACGATGTAGATGTTGTAACATGTACGGATGTCAACCTAACGCTATACTCGAGGCTAACCGATTATTCCGTCATAATATTGAGAATTCACGGTGGTAAAGCGGTCTATAAGGCACCCGATGGAACCATCCACAAGCTCAACGGCTTATTTACTGGTGTTCCATGGAGCGACAAGTACTATGAACTGAAGGTCGAGTGGCTAGCTACTCGGGCATTCCCCTATAACTCAACTAAGGCTTACTTAGCTGTGCTCCCGAAGTTCTTTGACGAGAAATTAAGGGGAAAGTTTAGTAGTGACTCAGTAATGATTGTAGCGAGCTGCTATGCCCTCTTTACTAGGGAGATAGCTGACGCGCTAGCTAGGAAAGGTCTGAAAGTATTTATTGGATGGGAGGGTCCCGTGACACTCAGCCATATGGACCTAGTACTGAAGAAGCTAGTGGACAAGGTATTCCTAGAAAATAAGACATGGAGCGAAGCTGTTAAGGAAGTAAATGAAGAGCTAGGTCCTGATCCCGTATACGATGATTACCTCAAGATACTAGTCTACAAGTGATGCACTACTACTAATGCTTGTGGCTATGCAGTCATTCTATTATAGTAAAAGTGGCGCCGGGGGCGGGATTTGAACCCGCGCGGGGATTGACCCCACCGGCTCTCTGCGCCGGTAGGGGCCTCGCGCTTAGCAGGCCGGCGCCCTACCAGGCTAGGCGACCCCGGCTCCTTTCTTAGTTTTTTATGTTGGGTTATAAGTGTTAATCTCTATCTCTTCATAGTACTCTATGTACCTCTATAGTCAGACCCTCATCTAATAGTGCTATCCTTATTGCCTTCTTAGGACATAGTACCTCGCATGACTTACAGTAAATACACCTCTCTTCGCGTACCTTAATCTCCTCACTCTCAAGTACGAAGGTACTTGTTGGACAGTAGTCGACGCAGAGTTTACATTTGTTGCAGATGTCTCTGTTTAAATAGATTTTAACACGCAACTTTATGTTGCACCTTGCTGAAAGCCGCTTATTGCCTCCTTTAATCTTGCCTTAACTAGTGCTGCTAGCTTGCTCTGGTCTACCAGCTTAATACCGTCTGAGACAATAACGTAGGGTATCCATAGTGGATTAGTCGGCACCCCTCGCATTTTCTTAACCATTAACTGCTTCAGCGGTATACCCATCTCCTGCAGATTCGGCTCAATCCTAGTCTCTATTAGGCCGTCAACAAGGTATTCGAGGTGAGCCCTAAGTTCCGCAAGTGCGTCGGTTGTGGTGTGTAATGTTAAGAATGCTGCGACTCTCCTGCCCTTGGATATGATTGCCCTAACGGACTTAACGAACTCGAGAACTTGGGTAACGTCAAGCTTAAACATTAACTCATTAAGCGAGTCAATTATCACGCAACCCCTACCATCAAGTTTCCGGTCCTCGAGCAATTCGTTAATAGTGTAGAGTATTTTGTCTGGCTCTTCAGGTTTTACTTCCCTAACAACACCCTTTATTGACTTCTTCAGGGGCCCCAACCTAAATGAGAAACCATCAACAATATTCAGTAACCCCTTATCGACAAA
>QMWS01000136.1 GCA_003661745.1 Thermoprotei archaeon
AGCTACGATGTCGGAGTATCTCATTACTGAAGATACGCCGACCTTCACGGAGGACGACATACCTACTCGGTAGTCAGGGTTAAAGACAAACTTAACACGAGGATCTCCTACAGCGTCAATTACTGCTTCCTTATCGTGTCCGATAACGACGACGACATCATCTACCGCACCTGACTTAAGAAACTTATTTACTAAGTACCTTATGAGTGGCACGGGCTCGCCACCAATACTTACCCTATACACCATTTTATTACCGGGAAATCTAGTTGACATACCTGCTGCTAATATTACAGCAGCTACGAACATTTTTTCATCACCTTAAGTTTTAGGTATTACAAATAAATATAATAAAGTATATTGAGTGCGGTCCTAACAGTACTGTGGTACTTAAGATCGGGATAGAAATAATTAAGTGGATTTATTTAGGTAACTTACATGGGTATAGGGTAATGCCTAATTCTTGGTTGGGTCGCGTAGGGACGTCGATCCCTGATGACGAACTGATGAAGTTGGTAGTTGAAGGCCTGCGGTCGGGGATAAGTGTCGCGTTATGCCTAATAGTTAGTAAGGAGGGCTCAGGTCCTAGGGATGTAGGAGCTAAGATGGTCGTCTATAGTGACGGCAGGACCTTCGGCTCAATAGGTGGGGGGAGCTTTGAGAGGTATGTGATCAGTGAGGCGTTGAAGGCACTTAAGGAAGGTAAGCCTAGACTTATTAAGTTCTCATTCACTAGTGAGAAGGTTAGTGATGCTGTAGACACAGGCTTAATCTGTGGTGGTGTGCTTACGGTGTATATTGATGTGCTGAGGCCCTCTCCTAAGGTAATCATAGCTGGGGTAGGTAAGGTCGGGACGCCGCTTGCTAATGTGCTGAGATTCCTAGGGTACAGAGTCATTATAGCAGACCCTAACCCTGACTTAGTCAGTAGGGAGAGGTTCCCATTTGCGGAGCAGTTAATTACTGGCTCACCAGAGGAGATAGTTACCAAATTAAAGGACATCATAAGAGAGGGTGACATAGTGTTCGTAACGCATGGGGAGGTAAACGTGGACTACCTCTTCGTGAAGGAACTACTTAAGAGTTCAGCATCGTACGTTGGGCTGCTAGGAAGCAAGAGAAAAGTTATCGAGTTCGTTAAGAGGCTTATTCGAGAGAACATACCTAAGGAGCTCTTAGCTAAGAAGCTGAGGGCACCTATAGGTATTGATATAAATACAGACACGCCTGAGGAAATATCTATATCAGTAGCTGCTGAGGTAATAATGAATTTGCGAGGGGGTAACGTTAGGACGCTCAACATAGTTGATAAGGTAATTAGGAATATAGATGCCATAGCTGGAGAGAGTAAATAAAATATCCTTAATTAATTAGATCAATATATCGCTCAAATAATAGTTGGAAATTTTACCACTAGTACTTTTAACATGGTTAAAATAATTGATCGAAGAAGGCGAGGTAAGGAAACTTTTTATATTTATGTTAATTTAGGGTAGTTGGGGTGAAGGACATACGATTTGACGTATTCGTTCCTTCTAGTCTAGACGACGCTCTACAGTTTATGGCTAAAGAAGGTGCAGAAGCACTACCGATGGCTGGCGGCACAGACTTAATTGTCTTGATCCGTAATGGTATAGTAAAACCTAAGAAAGTCCTTGACCTATGGCCGCTTAGGGAGGAGTTAGCGTTCATTAAACGTGAAGATGGGTGGATCCGAATAGGGGCACTGACCACTATTGAAGAGATAAGTAACTCATTTCTCGTTAAGGATCCCAGATATGCGGGTTTCCTTGACATGTGCAAGCAATTTGCTACGCCGTACCTGAGGACGATCGCGACAGTAGGCGGTAATATTGGTGCAGCGCACCCTCTTTCGGACGTTACAATCTTACTTCTTACTCTCGATTGCGAGGTAAAGCTGATGAGCGTTAATGGTGAGAGGTGGGTGAAGCTAGAGGGACTATTCTTAGATAAGAGGAAATTAGCTAAGGATCCTTCGGAATTAATTACTGAGGTAAGATTTAGGGAAATACCGCAAAACGCATCAACAGCTTTCCTCAAATTTGATAGGCGCTGGGGCCACGCCATGGGCTACATTGTAGTAGCAGCGTGCGCGCAGCTGGAAGGCGACATAGTTGAGGAGGTTAGGATTGCATTTGATAGTATGGGAAGGCCATTCCCAGAGAGAGCTAAGAAGACAGAAGAGTTCTTGAAGGGCAAGAGATTGAGTGGAGATATAATCAGGGATGCATGTAGTAAGGTGCTTCCTAAGGAGATGAAGAGGATAAGTGACTATAGGGCCTCAGCTGAGTACAGACTCGATTTATCTAAGGTTCTATTAAAGCGAGCGTTACTTAAGATTAAGTCGAGAGTTGGAGGCGGTTAAGTTGAGTCGCGTACATAGCAAAGAGGAGTACCCTTACGTAACAGTAAAGCTAAACGTTAATGGCAAGGACTATGAGGCCTCTGTGAGGCCGTACGAGAGGTTAATTGATGTACTTAGGTACAAGCTCGGCTTAACGAGCGTTAAGGAAGGCTGCGGCAGGGGCGAGTGCGGAGCATGTGTAGTGATAATGGACGGTAAACTAGTACCTTCATGTCTCGTCCTAGCTGTTAGAGCTAATAACAAGAGGATAATAACGCTTGAGGGTCTAGCACCTGAGGGCAAAATACATGCAATCCAGAAAGCATTTCTTGATACACTGAGCGTTCAGTGCGGCTTCTGCTTTCCGGGTGTAATATTAGCTGTTAAGTGGTTACTAGATAAAAACCCGAACCCTAGTGATGAAGAGATTAAGGAGATCCTAGGCGGTCACCTATGCCGCTGCGGCAGCTACCTAAGATTCATTAAGGCAGTGAAGCTAGCTGTGAAGTATCTGCAGGAGGGTAAAGTATACTTCGACATTAAAGAGTTAAGAAGTGTTTCTTCCGCGAGGTGATCAAGGTGAGTGGTGTACCTGAGTACGTGCGTACAGTTGAGGAGATCTTCGAGAAATTTAAGGATAAGGAGCTGCTGTACGTAGGTAAGACTTCTCAGCGCTGGGATGCCATAGCGAAGGTAACCGGTAAGGCTCTTTTCACCGCCGACTTCCTGAAGTTCTACAAGAACCTAGTCTACGTATACAGCGTGAGGACGAAGTACGCACATGCAGTAATAAAGAAGCTGGATGTCAGTGAAGCAGCAAAGTATCCTGGAGTACTTAAGGTGCTGACAGCCAAGGACATA
>QMWS01000137.1 GCA_003661745.1 Thermoprotei archaeon
CTACCTTAAACAATTCTCTAGGTGCTTCATGAATGATAATGCCCCTTAGATTGCACCACTCAATAATGTGTTTTTCTAGATTAAATGTTGGGATCTTAATAGCGCTGATTCCGCTAGTCGAGACCTCGGAGATTAGCTCACCAATACTTAGTGTTGCAAGGGATCTCCTCTTAGTTAGGTAAACAAGGACACGTTCTTTATAGTCTAGAGACTTAGTAGTCATTGCGTACTGACTGACTAGGTATGCTGTTACGTTTTCTCTATGTGTGGCTATTTTCAGCTGGTAAGAATATTTACGTGCCATAGCAGGCTTATCGGCCCAGAAAGCAGATAGGGAATCTATTATCAGCCTTACATGGCGTACAGGGGATTTGTGGCGCTCGTCAGTAACTCCTAAGATTGCGTAAGCCTCATTAATAGCTGCTATTAGAGTTTCAATATCTAGCGCAGCAAATCTTCGCTTACGTTCTAGTTCGGCAGCATCAGCAGTTAGCTGCTTAGCAGTTTTTAGGAGGCTAAATATATCTATAACAACAAGCCATGGCCTACGCACAGGCGGCTCGCCGCCTAGGTAGTGTATTTCATACTCCTCGAAGTCCATGTTAAACTGCCTAGCCTGCCTCATTACGTCCCGGAACTCTGCTTCTGTGGTAACGTATATTACTGGGTCACTACTTTTTAGTCCCGCATAAGCATAGTGCATGCACAGTATGGACTTACCAGTACCTGGCTCACCAGTTATAGCTACCCAAGAGCCCTTAGGAACTCCACCCTCCAGCGCTTCATCCAGTTCTGGGATACCTGTGCTAATTCTCTGTAATCTGTTGTAGAACTTGTCGTGATATCTGTTACTCATACCGACACCAGCCTTAAGTTCTATTCCTCGAATCCAACCTCAACTGGCTTAGCGAGTTAATATCACTCTCTCTAATTAATCTCTAATTAAAGTTAATATTAAAAGCAAGGTCCTTACCGTAGCGATAGGGCTAGGTGGTGTTACGAAGTAAGTAACTAATTTAAGCCAACGCAAGAAGAATAGTGAGGTGTTGCCTATTGTGGAATTCCGTCTAGATCCGTGGGGTTCCGAAGTAATAAGAGAATACAATAAGTTATTCAAGTTCTTCGGGATAAAGCCATTTAAGGAAGTACTGAAAGATCTGTCCAGGTTTGTAGAGCCCCACATGCTCATGAGGAGAGGTATAGTCTTCGGGCACAGGGACTTCGAGGAAGTGATAAAGGCTCTAGAGAACCACGAGAAATTCGCTATTCTCACAGGATTAATGCCGTCAGGTAGGATGCACTTAGGTCATAAAATGGTGATTGACCAGGTAATCTTCTACCAAAACTTAGGTGCTGAAATATTTATTGCGATAGCTGATGCAGAAGCCTATGCCGTAAGAAAGCTAGGGAGGAGTGAGCTCATCAGGCTAGCGATCGAGGAGTATGTTGCTAACTACTTAGCACTAGGCCTAAAAACTAAGAACCTCCACATATACTTCCAGACAAACTACAGTAGGGAGTACTATAGGCTAATACAGCTGTTCTCGAGGAAGGTGAGTATGGCCGAGCTGAGAGCCCTGTACGGTGAGGACTTAGAGCCAGGCAAAATTATCTCAGTACTAACTCAGGCTGCTGACATACTGCACCCGCAGCTTAAGCACTTCGGTGGCTTTAAGGTTGTGTTAGTGCCCGTGGGTGCTGACCAGGACCCACACCTAAGGCTAAGCAGGGACATAGCTGATAGATTCTCTAATGAACTAGGGCTTAGGAGGCCTGCATCAACTTATCACAGATTCATGACGGGGCTGGACGGGGGTAAGATGAGCTCATCAAGGCCAGAATCGTACATCGCGCTAACCGATGACCCTGAGGAAGCAGGGAAGAAGATAATGAGGTCCCTAACAGGAGGTCAGGCTACAGCTGAGGAGCAGAGAAAACTAGGCGGTCACCCTGAGAAGTGCCCTGTATACGAGGTCAATGCCTACCACTTGATTAGCGATGATAGAGAGCTGGAGAACCTATACTGGGAGTGCAGAACAGGCAAGCTACTCTGTGGTGAGTGCAAGGCTAGGACGAGAGAAAGGCTAATTAAATTCCTGACAGAGCATCAGAGAAGACTCAAGAGTGCGAGGGAGCTAGCGTATAAGGTTGTTGAAGTGCCAGACTTTTAACTTGCCTGAGTAAGACAAGATCAGTTCTATTAAGCGTTATAACCCCTAAAGTAAACTTTAAGTTATGGTGCCGGGGTGCCCGAGCGGTCTAAGGGGGAGGGCTCGAGTCCAGCTTTAAGCTTTGTGAGAGACCCTCTGCCCCCTACGGGGCGCGCGGGTTCGAATCCCGCCCCCGGCGCCAGCATGCTACACTTAGTTAAGCCCAATACATCGTACTAGTGGTGTCAGTGTTAATGGTCCGTATAAGGGGCTTAAGAGTAATCAGGGAGTTTGATCCATGGTCCTCTCCACTGTGCACGTGTCCACATAAGTTCACGCTAAATCCATATACTGGATGTGGTCACCACTGCATTTACTGCTACGCCAGATCATATATAAGGAACTTCGATAATCCGAGACCTAAGGCAGGATTAATAGTTAACGTGCTGAGGGACCTGAGTAAATTACCTAAAAATGCACTCATATCCATGAGTGAGAGCAGCGACCCGTATACCCCGCCTGAGCGTGAGCTAGTGCTAACGCGTAGGGTTCTGAAGCTAATTGCTGAGGCAGGCTTTAAGTTACTTATCGTCACTAAGTCAGATTTGGTTGTGAGGGATGCCGATATATTGGAGAGGTATGGTAAGTCAGCTGTAGCAATAACCATAACGACTCTCAATGATGATAAGGCTAAGTTAATAGAGCCTAATGCTCCACCACCGTCTTCGAGACTGAGGGCTGTTCAGGAGCTGTCGAGGAGGGGCATACCAGTAACGGTTCGTGTGGACCCTATAATTCCAGGCATTAACGATAGTGAGGAAGAGCTCCGGGAGCTGATTAAGGAAGTGGCTGACACAGGCGCGGTTCAGATCACAACTTCAACATATAAGGCAAGGGCTGACTCTCTGAGCAAACTAATTAGGACCTTCCCCAAAGCTGCTGAATTACTTAAGAAGTTGTATCTAGTGGAGGGTGAAAGGCATAGCGGGTACATTTACATGCCTAAGCAGCTCAGACTCAGGTATCTCCTGCTGGTGAAGAAAATTGC
>QMWS01000138.1 GCA_003661745.1 Thermoprotei archaeon
CGTATTCCCCGGTATAGTCAGGATAACCGCTACCGAGCACGCCATAGTGTACCCGATAGTCATGCCTAAGAGGGTAGCGGAGTACGAAGCAACAGAAGAGACTGAGATAACATTATTCGGTGGGGCACCGTCAGCACCGGTAGCCACTGAGTCAGTAGAGGTGAGCTACACCATAACAGCACCCGGTACTGTTGAGTATCCATTACAGGCAGTTGAGGTAACTGAGGTATACATGACTAAGTCAAGGGCTGTAGCGCTACAGACCGCTGAGGTAGCGAAGATAGTCTACGTGATCACTACGCCGACGACGACCGAGCTAATAGTGACTACTGAGGAGGCAGTGCCCGTGTACACTATACGTTCGGTAGCTAAGGAGTTAATTGCATCAGAGACAGCGGAAGTAACGTACACATCAGCTAGTGAAGTGCAGGGTCTGATGCTCTACAATGACTGGGGACTAGCACCGACGGAGGTACAGGGTCTAATGCTCTACAATGACTGGGGTCTAGCGCTACCGGGTGTTCAGGGTCTGATGCTCTACAATGACTGGAGTCAAGCACCTAGTGGGGCGACCTACGCGGTAGACATAACCGAGCAGAGCGGCAATGACTTAACGGACTACCCGGTGAGGATTGACTTAGACCCGTCGTGGGATGGCTGGGATCTGAACCCGCAGAAGGACTCAATATACTTCACTGATGAGGGCGGTAACCCGCTGTACTACTGGGTGGAGGAGTTCGACACAGCCAATAAGAAGGCTATACTGTGGGTTAAGGTACCGTCAATACCGGCTAACGGCACGGTAAGGATGTACATGCATGTAAGCCCCAGCAACCCATACCTATCGTACAGAGACCCGAAGCAGGTATTCGACTTCTTCGACGACTTCGACACATTCGATACGGCAGTATGGACTAACCCACGAGTAGATGACTACTGCGGATACACTATAGAGGACAGTAACCTAGTACTGTACATCGGCACTAGAGGTAAATCAAAAGTATCTAACAGGTCAACATATACATTCACCCAGAACACATACAGCCTGAACAATAAGGCAATAAGGTTCAAGATGAGGGCTATGAAGGTTAATGAGGATGATGCATATGCACACTTCAATAATGGTGCGGGCTTCAGCAACACACAGAATATAGCACAGGGTGCACAGAGGCTGTGGGGCAGGAACGACCGAAGGGCGCATGCAGTGACTGACGCGTCAAGCCTACTGTACGGTGAGGGTTCATGGGACGGCTCACTAACCGACTATGAGGTGAGGGAAATACGTATGACAGACTCACAGATAAAGTACGTGCACAATGACGTTGTCAAGTACACGGAGTCAGCGGTAGCTCAAGCCAGCATGTACCTCTACATTCGGGCGGCATGCGGTGATGGTTGGGGCTATGACGGCTACGCAGAACTGTACATTGACTTCATACTGATACGTAAGTACGTTGACCCAGAGCCTACGGTATCACTAACTAAGGTGTAATAACGTTTTAAGTAATGATGCGTAAGTCTATGTGGTGAACCATGAAGGGTGACTACACATTTGGTCTATCGCAGAGCATACCGACATTAGGCGGAATGATGTTCAAGGTAGGTGAGAAGCTGTATGAGCTAATATACCCTAAGCTACTTGTGGACGACATCACATGGTTAAACTGCAAGTACATAGCTAAGAGGGAGATAGACTTCAGCACCTCACCACCGACCATAGGCAGTGAGGAGCTATTCGACATAGAGTCGGCGTCAGGCATAAGCAACCCTGTAGTGCCACATAGAACATTTATGGGTTATGACGCTGACAACGACGCCATCCTAATGTTTGTCAGCAACAAATCGGGCAACACAGGCAGTAAGGCGTTCGCTGGCTCAACAGTTAAGTTACTGTCAATAAAACGTGACTTCAGCTCATACACGATAGAGATTAATGACGTTATATCACTTGCTAAAACAGCATATAGTGGCATAGATAAGATATTAATGTTTGCTCATGCGTGGCGTATAGGTGGATTAGGTGTTGCGGCAGTAGGTACGTATGCAGGCTCATCTGAGGTCTCGATCATACTTAAGGACACAGGGAGTGGGTGGGTCGCTGAGAGGCATAACGAGAGGTACGACTTCATACAGGAGAGGGTCGAACCGATATGGGACGGTAGCACATTCCTTGGGTTCCTGACCGAGGGTCACGGCACTAACTCACTGTGGGTCAAGACGGACGGTAGCGTACAGGCTGGGGCGCCGGGCGGGCTATTCACTACGGAGCCAGTGTACGACCCAATAAACAATCAGGTCATATGGATCGAGTGGGGGAGTGGGACAGGAGCCACACAGCACATATGGACGGCACCACCGAGCGACCCATTCAACGCCACAGACAAGACACCATCAGGCACACTAACAGACAATGAAGGAAACTCAATAGACCTAGCAACATGCAATAAGGCTAATGGACACATATTATCAGATCCATTCGGAAGTAAGCTACTTATGTACATATATAGGGGAGGTCTGCCCGAGAAAGTAGGTAGAATCTTGGCAGTGGACTTAAGTATAAGTAATCCGGAGTTAGTTTATGACCCCAACGGCTCAGACAAGATACAGATTAATGGGATACTTAGGTGCTTCGACCTAACAGCAAACAAGTTAGCACCCGTACCACTAATAATAGCTGAGGTGCTGGAGACATAATAGTAAACATTTATGAGTCTCAAACAGATATGCTATACGGTGGTGTATGTAGATGACGAACAAACTACCTAAGGGTGTTGAGGGTACATTCGTTGAGTTAATAGTTAAGGACAGGAATGGCAAAATATTATACCACGACATAAAGAAGTCTGATAGCTTTGTGGCTAATTACTACAGGATCATAGCTAAGTTGCTTGGGTGCGCTACCGGCGTGCTCTTCGAGGACGTGAACGGTGACATGCTTGAGGTAGTAAGCCCCAATAAGATGGACTTGAGTGCCTTAGCAGGTGACGACACTAAGGGCATTGTCGTGGGTACGGGCACTACGTCACCGTCACCCCATGACGCCCGCTTAGTCTCTAAGATAGCTAACGGTACCGGCTCAGGTCAGCTAAGCTACCAAGCATGTGACGTAAGCCCACCAGCTATCGAGGGTTCAGACACTTACTTTGAGGTCACTAGGGACTTCAAGAAC
>QMWS01000139.1 GCA_003661745.1 Thermoprotei archaeon
ACACCTACAGCTGCTAAATTACCGCTAGCATCGTAGACATAGACCTTAGCGCCTGCTAGGGCATATCCAGCTTCATCAGTGACGGTTACCCTTACTAAGTCACCGCTAGTCTCAACTCTTATGCGTGGCTCTTCCTCATATCCTAAGATTTTGATTGTATAGGTACCGCTACTAGGTAGCCCAAAGTCTACATAACTTGAATTAAGGGGTACTTCGTGGGTTTCTGACCATCCGTTGCCTTCCACCACTACTTGGAATCCTGAAGGCACATAGAACCTGACTTTCTGGCTGTCATAGATTAGCTCTATTGCCGCATTCGGTAAGACCGTGCTTCCGAAAATGCTCGCTATATCTATTGCGTAGTCCTCTATGAGACCTGCAGCGTTAGGCTCGCCAGTAACCCGCCACTCATAGACCATACCATTGTATTTGATGCGGAATATCGAGTTTGGCGGTACGTATTTGAGGTGCAGTTTGTTGTCGCTTGCTAGGGACTTCACTAGGAATAGTGTGGGGTTCTCGGTAGGTATTCTGGCTGGGTTTCCCTGTGGTGTTCCAACTAGTCCGTGTATTAAATCAAGATAGTGTGTTCCATTATAGAATGTTGCTGATGCGAAGAATTCGTACCCGTCCATTACGTTGCTGAATGATTTATATTCATTGAAGTCTATTAACGCGAATGAAACTTGAGACTTACTATATAGGGCACCCCACCGACCAATCTCTATTTTTTGTCGTCTCTGCACCATTTCATCACTGCCATATATTGTGACGTCAATTGATGATGATTTGCTGCCGTCAAGCCATGCCTCAAGATGTGTTCCGTTGAAGAGGTTGCCGAGAAGATGGTACCTGCAGTCTATATTATCGTAAATCCTTGCCACTGGATACCAGTTTTTACCACCACTAGTATTTGTTAATACAAGCCTTGCATAACCATTATGTTCTTGTGAATCCACTTGAATTCCGAATGCATTTACCAGACCTGCGATTCTTTGGTCACTACCACGCTGAAAAACCTTTGCGTAGATGTACATCGTGTACGGCGTATTCCAAGCTGCGTCTTCATCATTAATATCGAATTCTACACAGTCATCAACACCATCAAAATACCAGTCCCACAGAATAGGCGCAACAACATCATTAACCCCTAAGTCGACATCACTCAAATTAACACGCTCTATGAGCTCGCTACTTCTCTGCTCAACCCTAATACCGTTAACATCATAACTTACTTGCCATACCGTGCCTTGGTCTAACTGGATAGCAGCGGCGTAGAGTACTTGGGGTGGATTGACCTCTTCAGTCATTCTTAACCCTAGATTAGGTACTAAGCCAGTAGGTAGCGGTAGCCTAGGTATGCTGGCTAGGACTATAGCTATCACTAGGATTAGGGCTAGAGCACCCAAGACCAGAGGTAATGCGGAAGAACGCCTAGGCATGGTCCCACCTCACAGCCATTTCCTCTTTCTTGCTTGTTTCAGGAACATCAGTATCACTATGATACCGAAAGCAATCACTAGAAACACGATAGCAATCATTGCACCGCTAGAGAAGGCGGTTGCTAACCAGTTCCATAGCCCACTGCTCTGCATTTGGTTATTGATGTCTTCATCCATGGGTTCTAGGTTCGGGTTTGTCGTTGTTGATGTGGGTGGCGGTGGTAGGGCCTGCCTAGTGATGACTACTCTTGATGTTGATGACCAAGGCCATACAGTTACCGTCTCTGTATATATCATTATTCTGTAGCTGTGGTCTATCGTGAAGCCAGCAACCCTTCCAAAGCCCGTTACCTCTATGACGCCGTCACCGCTGTAGTCAACCACTATGACTACCGATGCTGACGTGCTACCTACAGACTCATCGAATACTGGCTCACCGTTAACCCAGATAGTGAGCTGCGGGCCGTGAAGCCTAATCCTTACTGGGCCAGCATCAACTATGGCGTATGGGTACACGAAGGGGCCGCTGACGGGGCTCTCTAGAGCTATGGTGTATCGATAGCCAGCAGCTAAGTCATATCCAGAATCACGCCAATTCAGCGGTACAGTCTCTGCAGCCGCAGGGATGGTTGCAGCTATCATTAGCGCCGCTAAAATCGTTAGGAATGCTAGCTTCGGCATCATCGCTTACCACCCCCTTAAGGGGCTTACCTTCTAGCTATCGCTATAATCGCTATGATGATGAACACTATGAGCAGTATCGCTATTATCGTTGATGTGTTCTGGCCGCCTAAGATGTTTTGCACTTGACCCCATAGCTGAGATAAACTGCTAGGTGTTGATGTCTCGGACTGGCTCGGTGGCTGGGTCTGTGACGGCGTAGTGGTTTGTTCTGGCGACGGTGTTGATGCTAGCCTAGCGGCTACACGCCATGAAACACCGCCCGCATTACCTGCATATAGCTTAACTATAATCTTCACAGTACTAGTACTTGTTAGATATCCCGTTTGCGGGTATGCATCAGACCATATCATTGCGGCATGAGTTCTATCCCTGTTGTAGGCGGTTACTAGCTGCGACCATGTATTGCTCAACGATACTGAAGAGTATGATGGGTGAGACCTATCGAAGGCGAATAGGTCTACATCGCCAGCATCGTGTTCCTCATCGAACCATATGTATAGAGTACCGCTAGCACTTATAGTGAACTCGGCCTCACCAGAGCCGCTTCTTATTAGTGAGTACCCGCTAGGTGGGTTCTGAAGCGCTCTTAACTCTAGGTGGCTTAATGATGTGACCGTTACGTATGTATCAGTCATTACTATGACTTTCGGGTTGGTAAATCCTGATAGGGGTATTGAGAGCTTGAACTCACCGCTCTGGATGTTGATGTCGTAGTTAGTCCTAACTATGGCTACGTCGCCACTAACAGGTGATACCTTGTAGTAACTCATGTTGATTACTAGGTTATCGGTTGAGTTGATATCAGCTACAGCTACTAGTAAGCTATCGCCGTAGGAACCGTAAAGCACCCAAGCATAAACTATAGACTCATTAGTGTTGAGGTCGGTGGTCGGTGCGTCCAAGGATAGTACTACCGCAGGCATGTAGGAATCGCTTGAGTCCTTATCGTTTAACTCGTAATCCAATACCTCAACGTATGTAGTGTTAATGTCCAGTAGCTTCTTGTTGGCATCGTCATACAT
>QMWS01000140.1 GCA_003661745.1 Thermoprotei archaeon
CTTATTACTGAGGACAAAGTTAACCCCTATATAACGTAATCTTCGAACATTAATTTAGTTTTATAGTTACTAGTGTTGATAGAAGCTAGACTAAAGACTTTATGTCAGCCTTCTTTTAATCAACTAGATGTTTAACTTAGAGAGTACAAATCTTCAACTCCTAGAGTATAAGCTCATATCAAGGACACAGAGGTCTCCTCCATGAATGTCCCAAAAGATGTCTTTAAGTGTCAAAACTCTAACGAAAGCTGATGAAAGGAAACGTTTACTCACGAGTCAGCACGGAAGAATAGGATCATGCACAATATAACCGCTTTGTTATACCAAGGCAGTTTATCGCTAAAAGTACTTAAACTTGATGAGACATTATTCCATCTGAGGTTATCTTGTTTGGTGAACCTTAGGTTTAGTGTTAACGTGGATAGAGTTAGGACCGTTAGCATGGCATTGGATGATATTGGCTGGGATGGATTTGTAAGGTTAGATATGTTGGAACCTGAGTTTAGCGTACTCTCTGAGGTTTATCACTGAAGAGAACTAATTGCCTAAGTTTCTCAACAAGCTTAGAATCTTGCTTTTATCTCTACCTCTATGGCTTCATCTCTTAACCCTTCATCATTGCACAAGATTTAACCTCCAATAATTAGTCTCTTATTTTCTCATCATGTCGCTTAATGTTGTGTATATAAAAGGCCTACTGATGGATTAATTATAATTGGTGAGGATTACTTGCTTGAAGAGATTAAATATTGGAAACCAGAATTCATCCTGCAGTATATTGAAGAGAGGATAGTTCCTCTTAGAGTATTAGCAGAGAAAGCCTCAAAGGGCTTTAGAGATCTAGATCCCGAGCTCTCCTCTTATGCTAAGAGGATCTCTGAACTGGCAAGTAACATAATTGATAAAGCTGAGACGATATATAGTACAAGGTTACCTGCGTATGAGGTAAGAGAGCCAAGTGATATTTACGAACTAATAGAGCTTGGGAGAGAGTTTCTAGAGAAAGCCTTTAACCTCACTATTGGTGCTGAACCCCGCACATTTTTCATCTGGTCTCTAAGAAAGATAACGAAAATCTACTTAAGAGAGCATTATCCTAAGTTAAAGGATCAGGAAGTCTTTAACTCAGTAGCGAAGATATTAGGTCTGGAAGTACTTTTGGAGCCTCCTAAGATGGAGCCTAAGGAGCTTTTCGAAGATTATACCCTCTACGGCTATCCTGATTTCACCACGGAGCTTCAGGTTAAGCAACGAACCTTAGGCGGACTAGTCTGCGAGTTAAATGAGACAATATGGGAGCTGAGCAGAGATAAGGAGATTAGATCCTACGATACCCTCTACGAAAAACCAAAGCTTCGCGAATACGGTCAATACTCGCTATATAGTGACTATATAGTGAGAGCTAGAGATTTACTGGACTCTATTGGATGGGACTCCGGTCCTCTCCCTCGGCTCCCGTCTAAGTTAGATTTTCGTATTAGAGACCTTATAGTAGATATACCAATGGGTTACGCTACTTATCGTGTCAGTATGACGCTTTTCAATTTCCTAGATACCGCAATGCCTCCTCAAATGCTCGGCCTCTGGGAGCTTTATATTAAATCTGACAGAAGGAGTGGTAGGATAATGTCTCGAGAGCCGATCTGAAATGGCTGAAGAAAAAGTTCGGAAGGCTCCTTATAACGTATTACTAATAAGACGTAAGACTAGGAGAAAGGTTACTACCGAAGAGAGAATTAGGCTTCATATAAGTGATAGCAGAGCAGTTGAACTTCTAGAGAGAACTAAGGTCAAGATAATTGAAAGCCAGACTTTAATCCTACCTTCCCCAAGCTTCATTAGAGTAAACGTAAGGGTACTTACCGAAGGGTTAGAGCCTAAGGTTTACAAGCTAAGCTCTACCATAATTCGTCAACCAGTCTCAGTCACATTATGCGAAATCGCTAGGCAGCAGAGGATATCACTTAGCTCGAATATATCTCCGAACTTCTTCACTGGATATCCTGTAAGATCATCCCTGAGACTTAAGAGGACGTTCTTAAGGGGTTTATCATTTAGGAAGGCTCACGTAAATAGTCTATTATTATCTAAGAGGAGAGTTTACTTAAAGAAACCTAGTTTCATACACGCGAGGGTTAGTAAGGCTAAAGTGGATATAGGCAAAATATTAGCTTGGGGTATGAGCGCTATGGATAGATTCCTCCTAGAAGTTGATCTAGGTGAAGTAATCTTCGGAAGACCCCTAGAGGAAATAGGGCTAGCAGGCTCTAGATATGTGGGAGAACCTTTCATCATAATTACGATAGGAGACTTATGGTACGTTATCGCTGAACTCTGCAAGGAAATTTATCGTGAAGCAAGAGGTGGTTTTCCTAAGCCTCATATAATTTCAAGCCATGAGGAGTTAAAGGATTTGATAAGCCTAGGCGAGAAGCTTAATGATAGAATCCTCATACTTACTGAGGATGCAGTAGAATTCCTAAAGAAGGATGATGGCAGGAGGCTTAGATCAAAGATTATTATGGAAATGTTCTCACAAGGATTAGGCTTTCTAGTACTAATCACTAAGGACAAGGAAGGGGCAAAGGAGTTGTCAAGGCTAGTGAGCTCAAAGGAGTATATCTACAAGCCTAAAGTACTAGTGGCCTTAGGTGAAGGGCTGAATAATCCAAGAAAAGCTAGAGCACTATTTAGCCTCATACAACAATTATGGGGCATAGAATTACCATTAGAAGGACCTCTAAAAATGACCTTAAGCATGCTACTAGCCCACCTAGAGCGAAGATATAGGGACTTCATAGATACTAACCTCAGATTTAATCAATATCTTTACAAGGTTAAGCCTCATAAAGCAGAGCCAGGTAAAGAGAGTGAAGACCATCTAGCACTAAAGACATTCATAGTTAAGTATCTGGTTGAGAAGCTGAAGATACCGCTAGCTTCAGTAGAGACCGAGCATCAAATAGGCTCCCTAATTGCAGATGTGTTTGTTAAAGATAGAGGATTGGCCATAGAGATTGAGACTTTATACGAAACTGGAGCTGCTCCTCTTCTGAAAGTTAGAGATTCCGTGCTTAAGTATAAGGATAGTGAAGTTCGTAAGATATGGGTCGTACTCCGTAATACCATGGCC
>QMWS01000141.1 GCA_003661745.1 Thermoprotei archaeon
ATGTGATACACATCTTTGAATCTTTCAAGAACATCGTATATATGTACAGGATCTCGACTGTAGGCTTACATAGTTATCACACTGTGGCATATCAAACCTTAGCTAATATACGTTTTGATCATACTGGTTGAATATCGGTTATGCCTACATGGCATATCGGCTATACGCTCACCAAATTAGTTCTGGCATATTTCTGAAGCCCCCGTGGTTCGGGGTTCAAATCCCCGCGACACCACCAAATAAACTAATATGAGTTCTGATATGGTATTGGAGGTAGCGATTGTAGAATGCTTTCGCAGATTTTTCTAATCAGTTCCAATTAGAAAGGTATAAAATAATAATGTCTAAAGGCATCTCCAAAACATTATTTCAACTGTTTACGATCTCTCCAAATCTAACGGGAATATGTCGAATAAGAGAAATTTTCTTGTATCAATTGCTTTTTCGGCATGAGGTAGTGGTTAATGAACTTGTGAGACACTAAATTCATGCAATAGAGATCAATAGGTTAAGTTTATCAAGGAGTTCATGTTCTATCTCTGATTCACAATATTAGAGAGCTAGTGGTATAAGGTCACTTTGATGTAGAGAAACTTTAACCCAAGTACTTATGTAGCCTTGAGGATAGGTATGCTGTTATTACTATGAACTTATCGTTTTCTTGTTTATAGATTGTAATAATCACTTTATTGTCAATTTTCTTTATACATCTATAAACTCCTTCTATCTCCTCGCTTTTGTCCGAATCTTGAATGCATAGAGTTACTAATTTCTTATCTATTCCTCTTTGACGCATTCTTTCAAGAGCATGTAAGCTATAGATTATTCTCACGCTATAGCCACCAAAGCCTCAGGACCTTCCATCAATAGCTTTAGTAGATCTAACTTACGTTTTGAAACCTGTAAAATCTCGATCCCTATTACTTCATTATTCTCATTAAAATCGACTATTATACCAGGAGTAACTTCATCGGACTCTACAATCCTTCCATCTCTCAATCGTATATAGAGAGCATCTACACTTTTGTCATATTTAACATGAAACTCCACTGGCACATTTATACCCACGAAACAATAAGAACCTAAGGCAAATATAGCTTACCATTAAGATCCAATTATACATAAGACTATTCACTTGTTTGTATACTTTATGGTGTTTTGGTAATTATGAAACTTCTAGATATTATAAGAATCTTTTATTCCGATTCTATGATTACTATGACCTTTACTCTTTTTCCATGATACTGCTTTAGTTTTTCTTGGTATTTCTTAGGGGGGCTGAAACTTATGTGAGGTTGTTTAAGTCTTTTTAGGGTAGTCATATATGTTGATGACGGTAAACTTATAATTGATAGCGATTTATAAATGTATTGGTGACCACTGATTTCCGAGAACCGTGAGTGAACCACGGTGAGGGGCTCCGAGCCGTGCCGTGATGAACCCGAGAGCGGTAACCTAAAAGACCCTAAAACACCCTAAACAACCACTCCGAGGTGAACGGTAGATACGTAGCGGTTCCCAGCGAACTTTATTATCTTACCCTCAAAGTTGTATACAACGCTCATACTCACACCAAGGTAATAACTGTTCACAAAACTTTTTAAATCTGTTTACATAATTCCTACTGGGAGGTTGGGGGATAAGGGTTTTAGCGACTGCAAAGGTTAAGGCAGTCGCCCCCACGACGGAATTAGATCGGGACTACATACTAGGTTACATTATAGGACTTGTTCTAGGTGACGGCTATATAAAATTGATTACAAGAGAAAGATGTATCGGGTTTACTTCTTTAATACTCAAATAGACGTTATTAATAGATTTCAGCACTTCGTAAAACTAATGGGGTTATATCCAAGTAAGGTGTATCCAAGAAAAGATGATAAAGGGAATTTATGGTTCGAGATATACTTCAGTAGTAAAGAAATGACTTTAATTCTTAATGATATGAAGCAAAGACCAAAACTACCCAAAAATATATGGTAAGCGAGAGCAATAAGCTTGGATTTTTAGCAGGTCTTTATGATTCTGAAGGTAGTCTAAAACACACGGAATGGCGTAATAAGCGTACTCCCCAACATTATGCCTGTATCACAATGACCGGTAGAGATATTCTCAAAGTAGCATATTCCTTTGCAAAGGAATTGGGATTCAGAGTTGGCATTTATCTTTATACTAAAGGAAAAAGAAGGAAATATAGAGATGAATACTGTCTACAGTTTAATGGAAATAAATCCACATTTGAATTCCTTCAATCAGCTAAGCCCATTTACCCATTAAGAACAAAATGTTCTAAGTGCGGTTATCCTGAATGGTATAAGTAATATAATCTCAGCTCCTTCATAAACTAATTCGGTTCCTAAGAACTTATCGTGATTGGACGCAGTACGTAATAAACGAGTTATGGGAGTTAAACTACGTACCTTCAATGAAGGAGCTACACTATAGGTTCTACAAAACGTTAAGGCAACAGGGATTTAGAGCACATCACTGCCATAAAATAGAGAGAAGGGCAAAAGAAATAGTAAAAGCAGTAAAGAAGAACAATGGTAGAAAACCAGTACTAAGAAAACTAACAGCAAGACTAGACCAATGGGACTACAAGCTAGACATGAAAAACAAGACCTTAAGAGTGGCTGTCCTCGGTAATGAGTGGGTAGAGCTGAAGCTGGTATGGTATAGTTACCTAGATAGGTACTTCAATAATTCATGGAAGCTTAAGGAGTTACTCATTAGTTATCGTGAGGGTGAGGTGTGGGTACACCTTACTTTTGAGAAAGAGGTAAATCTAAGGAACCCCGTAGAGCATGACGTAGATGGAAGGGCTATAACGTTATCCTTGACTGCTAACTATGAACCCATAGGGATAAGTAGGTCCCTAGAGGGCACTGTAATCTAACCTAAACCATAGTGAAACACTCTCTAGGGGTATATAGTTAAATGCGGCTTTGTTATTTAACGTGAACTAACCGGGTACATTACTATTTTTAGATATGTGTTTTACCATAGAACTTCGAGACCCATAGATATAGCTACATAGGTTAGATCTCTGTCTCCTGTAAGTATAGGTGCTCTCTTCCTCTTGGCTAAGGCTATAACTGTCGAGTCTACAATGCTTAGCC
>QMWS01000142.1 GCA_003661745.1 Thermoprotei archaeon
GGTAATGCCTACATAATATACATAGACTTACCTAAGGTAGATGAGGGAAGTATTGACGTTAGGTTTAAGGATAATCTAGTAATGATTAGGGCTAAGCTAAAGGAGGGACTGACGCTCTCTAACTGGAGCAGCAGGGGGAGCGAAGTAAGGTTTTACGAGTATAGAGAGGTGATAGAACTGCCCATAAGGATAGATCCAGAGAAGGTAAGAGTTAATGTTAAGCGCAGCAGAGTGCAGATAATAGTTCCTAAAGACTAGTCTTTTAACTATATAGAGAATTAAGTAAACGGGTCTTACTGCGGCCTCACACTATGAGGTAGTTTTTAAAGGTTAGCTTACTCCATACTTGGAGTTTGGTGAGGGGTCATGTCCAATATCGAGGTAAGCCAGCGTAAGGCCATAAGAGAGGAGCTAATAAAGTCAGGTATTAATCCTTACCCTCACACACCTAAGTACATCCCGACACCTGTCAAGGAGATCACCTCTAATCCTCAAGTAGGATCCTTAGTAGCTATTGCTGGCAGAATAGTCTCTATCAGGAGACACGGCAAGCTAGTATTTATTGACGTAGTAGATGATGGGCACAGAATTCAGTGTATGCTTAATAAGGCTGTAGTAGGTGACGAGAAGTTCGAGTGGTTCATGAAGTACATAGACCTAGGAGACTTCATAAATGCATTCGGTGAGCTCTTCTACACTAAGAAAGGGGAGCTAACGCTAAACATAAAGGACTACCAACTACTAGCTAAAGCACTGAGGTCCCCGCCAGTCAAGTGGGGGCACAAGCTCCTAGATCCTGAAGTTAGGTACAGAAAGCGTTACTTAGACCTAATGATGACTCCTGACGTCAGGAAGATATTTGAGATAAGGTTCAGGACTATTCAGGAAATAAGGAAGTTCATGTGGGAGAGAGGGTATATCGAGGTAGAAACGCCTGTTCTGCAGCCAGTGTATGGAGGTGCTGCTGCGAGGCCATTTAAGACGCACGTATGGGCCTTAGGTGAGGAGTGGTACCTAAGGATAAGTCTCGAGCTCTACTTAAAGCGTCTAATAGTTGCTGGGTTTAATAAGGTGTTCGAGATAGGTAAGAACTTCAGAAATGAGGATATAGACGTACTTCACAACCCGGAGTTCACTATGATGGAATCTTATGAGGCGTACGCCGATTATAACAGCATAATGAGGTTAACCGAAGATCTCATCAGTACAGTGGCGACTAGAGTCTTGGGTACCACAAAGGTCGAGTACCCAATTAACGGTGAGAAGGTAAAAATAGATTTGAGCCCGCCATACAAGAGAATAAGGCTAGCTGATGGGCTCAGGGAGTTCGCGGGGATTAACATAGATGAGCTGAGTGACGATGACGTTAAGGAGCTTCTGAGGCAGCATAAAATAACGTTGAGTGGCGGATACGACAGGGGTAGAGCAATAGTCAAGATATTCGACAGGCTTGTAGGCAGAGAGCACTTAATACAGCCTACATTCGTCATTGACTTCCCCGCCTCATCATCACCTCTCACCAAGCCGCACAGGCAGGACCCCAGGTACGCTGAGAGGTTCGAGCTATATATCGCTGGTATAGAGCTGGCTAACGCGTACACGGAGCTTAATGACCCTGTATTGCAGGAGGAGTACTTTAGGAGGGAGGAAGAGAGGCGTAAAGCAGGTGACTTAGAGGCGCATCCCTACGACTGGGACTTCGTTGAGGCGCTAGAGTACGGTATGCCGCCGACAGGTGGGCTGGGCGTAGGTATAGACAGGCTGGTACTGATATTTACTGGTACTACGTCGATTAAGGAAGTAATACTGTTCCCGATGCTTAAGAAGAGTGAGGTGGCCTCCTCAAAGAAGGAATAACGTACCCTGGGTTTTCGTAGGCACCAATAAGCACTATGTAGTAGCCACCAGGTATAACCTCCTCCAATACGCCCTTAACTAATACCTCACCACCTAGGTAGAGTAGGTAGGAGAATATGCCCTCGTAACTCACGACGTACTTTACTAAATCCCGCTTAATCGTCTTGTTGCTCCCTGCAATCCTCAGATCCACCACCCTATCTACTGACGCTTTAGACGGATAGAAGAGAGCGGTGCACTCACCACCCCGTAAGATAAGTCTCGCCTCTACTAAAGCAACAGGTCTATAAATTCGCGATCCGTACCTTTCGCTCACACCACTAATAAACGAGATATTTACTTCAGTCCCATCAATACGTATGTATCTGTGCGGGGGCTGCATCTCGTAGAGAACCTCCTTAGGTATCCCGTAAATTCTTGACTGCCTCTCGAGCCTTCTCAAAAGGGCGGCATCGGCACGCCTCTCCACAGTCGACGCCAAGCCTTCAACAACGTCAATAGACTCCTTGCAGCCATACACTAGTATATCTATATCAGAGACATCGGGATTATGGATCCCAGGTAGTATAGAGCCATCTATACCTAAGTTATACGTACATATGTTTGCGCATTTCCTCAGAAACTCAACAAACTCAACTACCTTAACCTCGAGCTTATCATTAGCTCTACGGATTATTTCATTCAACCTTACTTCAGGAAGGTACACCCGATAAATATGGTTAGACCTAACTACAGGTACGTCACTTCCCAGTACGGGGTCCCTAATTGTGCACTGAGCGTTTCTGATGCTATCCTTTACATTCCTGACACCATAATTACGGATTACTCTCTTATAGAATGTGCGACCCCTACGCCAATACGTTGGCGTAGTAGTGGGGACGTACTTTAGGTAAGCTACTACAGCATTTGGCGGGTGGAGGTTACCTACAACCACGTATATGTTTCCCCACAGGTCCTCTATTTGATCGTGGTCTAGGAAGGGTCTCTCAGCCGGTTTGCTACTAATCATCATGTTCATTCCGCTCGTGCTTCATCATCTTTTCTAATCATTTTAATTATGTTAACAGTAATAAATCCCTATCGACAGAATCTATGGTGAAGGAAGTGCGAGTAGGCCTCTTCGGTTATGGCGCCATTAACAGGCTGGTCGCTAGGGTGGTTTTAGAGAGGGGCTGGGAAATCGTTGGTGTTGTTGATAAGGATCCTAGAATTCTCGGTGAGGACGCAGGTAAGCTTGCTGGGTTAGAGCCCTTA
>QMWS01000143.1 GCA_003661745.1 Thermoprotei archaeon
CAAGAAGCCCTCAAAGCAATCACTATAGAAAAGCAGGAGAAAGAAACACCGTTTATCACAATAGTGAAGGACATCTACAGCTTCCTAGACGACGTCTTTGTAGAGATGTCTAAACGTGACCCTGAGATAAGTCCTATATCCATATCCGAGAGAAGAATTAGAAACGCCGACGAAGGAATAGACAAGATAACTGAACTTCTAAACAATGCGATATCAATACTGCCGCAATACGAGCCCCTATCATTCTTTATATGGTCCCTCTGGAGCGCCGTCGACTATTACGCAGAAGAGTACTATCCAAAACTGCGAAACAGAGAAACAAAGGATCTCCTAACACAGCTAGGCTTCACACTTGAACCACAGCTCACCATAGGCGCAATCAAAGTGATAGGACTTAGAGGCATAGCAATAGGCATCATAGGCGCAATACTATCCGCATATAGACTAACACAGCTATCTAATGTTACAAAGTATTTCAGCGTAAACGATGCATTCACAGAATACGTCAATAATGCGTGGTCTAGTGTTAAGGAGATAGAACCTAATGTAAGGACTTTCTTAAATGAGTATAGACGTTGCCTATTTTCATGGAATGAGTATCATCTTTCCCCACCCTTAGGTTATACCCATAGTTTTCCAGCACTTGAGCTGCCTAAGGATTTCAGAATTTACAGTAATTATGCAGCCTGCAAATTGGTGGTTAAGGAATTTGAACTGATGTTTCGCGATTACCAATACGCGATAGATCTCTTGGGATTTCTAAATACATTAGCACCATTAATGATGGTCAGGCTTGCTAATATAAGAGAGCCTGGAAGTAATACTGCAGATTGGTCAATAGTAGTTCCAAGCTATCTAGCTACTTAGCAATAGAGTTTTCCAAAGGTGATTAGTCATGAGTATCGTTAAGTCTAAGCGTAGCAAGAAAGGGGCTAAGAAATACGTTGTTTTAATACGTAATGAACATGGAGTGAGTGTGAAGAAATATCCTGATAAAGTTGAGCCAGCTGAGAGGAGGAGTTCTGTAAGTGCTTCTGAAGAGATAGTTCTTCCCTACCTAACCGGTATTTTAGGATACTATTCATCAGTAAAGCCATCATTCCTTATCAAGGATTACACAAGAACCTCTAAACTAAGGGGTATTCGCATACCTAAACTAGTGCTAAGCTTTTCAAAGGGTTTCAAAGTCAGGTTAAGGCATGGCACTGACAAGGACCTTGGGTTCAGGCATAGGACCTTTCTTAAGTTTGTGAAGCTTCATGAGGTGTTCAGCGATCAGAAGGTACAGATGCCTAGACCCCTAGTTGATACGTATATAAGAAGTGTGAATACGGTTCCTCTTCCTTTTAATATAGTTCCGCTACGCATAAAGTTCAGCAAGTCTAAGGTTGTTAGGGCTAAGGGGCTTCTTAAGGAGGTTTCTCTGGATAGGGGTAAGGAGCTGAAACTGTTCTTGCCGTCGCTAAATGAGCTTATTAGGAGTGCTGAGGCTGCGGTTAGGCTTAAGGATAGACTTATATCTACCTTGGCAGCCGCTACGGGTAGGAGGGTTTGGCTTGATATCTTCGAGAAGCTGTTTGGACACAAACTCGGTAGGCTTACGGCGATAATTGATGAACGTCCTAAGGTAGTTGTGGCGGTTAGGCCCAAGGATCGTAGATACGACTATGTGCTGTTCCTGGTTAAGGTTCTTCGCGATATCTACAGATCTGTTATTGGCGGGATCGCATCTGCTAGGTACCTAGGTTCTGAAAGTGAGCTGTCTGAATGGCTCTCTGTAGTGGAGGCTGGTAGGAGGATAGTAGTTCTGGATATCGATAAGGATCGATTTAACAAGAACAGAAGCGAGGTTCTCGATAGGCTTAGGGAATTCTCTTCTATGGATATGGAGTTCCTAGTTCTATACGTAGAAGAGGAACTCAAGAAAGAAATCGAGGAGTTCATTAAGAGTATTTTCGGAGCTACAAATCCTGATGTGATAGAGGTCAGGGTTAATGAAGATCTGCCCCTTGAAAGTTATAGGAGGCTCATAGCGCTTTATAGTGGCTTCCCAACGAGAGAGGAGTTCGATGAGTCTAGCACGTTAAGCTCGTTAGCTATGCAACTCGAGGCGGAGTACTTCAACATACTTAGCAGAGTCTTGGAGGACATCGACATAACTCTTAAGCTCGAGCCTAGCCCCGAGATCGAGGGTAATGAGAATAGGGAAAGCCTTCACCACATGCTTCTCAAAGCTGTTGCTGCAAGGCATCTGAAGAGCCTTGGTGTAGCTATTGACGATATAGAGTTTGAGTATGCCGTGAGCTGCGGAGATGGTAAGGTAGTCCTCGATGTTTACGATAAGCGCGGTCGCAGAGCCGTAGAGGTGGAGTCTCTCTACGGCATCGGTATACCGGAGGTTAAGGTAAGGAGAACAATAGAGAGATTGGTGACGTGCTTAGAAGGTTCAGTTAGCGAGATCTGGGTCGTGATTCCCAATAACTACTTACTGCTCTATGGAGCAAGAATATATAGGTTAGTAAAGGCATTGAAACTTCAGCTAGCGCTAAAGGGTTCACATCTTGAGATAAAGGTGTATGGGTTAGACGTGTCGAAACAACAGCTTCTGCCTATAGAGGAGCTCATGAACATACTTGAGGATGTGTTAAGCATCTAAGGTTTAAATAATGAGGAGCAGACGAAGGACTTGGAAGAATAGTCAAAAGCTAACGAAAAGTATATGCATAGGAGGAGATCCTCCTAGGTAAACATGGCAATTCTGGCCTTGATCAGTAGTATTATGCTAACGTTCTCTAGTTAGTGCTGGTAGTGACACCCTACATACTCGTAGCAGCACTTAAGTGACCGCACTCAACAAATCTAATGTTCAAGAAGCACTGCCTTTGCTTAACACTCTCCGAACCCTTCAGCATAACTATAACCATAGCAATGAAATGCTCAGAGGATTTTCAATAAGTATCGAGGAGAGCCTCGTAACGGAAATCCCTAAGATCCATAACATACTTTTACTATTAGTAATGTTTGTGAAAATGATCCTTGATTTAATACACTGTGTCGAGGAGTATCAGTAGGGCTTCTCCTGCGTACCTGTACAG
>QMWS01000144.1 GCA_003661745.1 Thermoprotei archaeon
ACATGATGTCTGCGAGAAGGATAGGGAGGAGTGCATCAACGGTAAGCAGATAGCTAAGCACTTAAGCGATGACTGGGAGTACTGGCATGACGTAACAACAAACCTAAGTAAGGTTAAGGAGCTGGCTAAGCAATTCCTCAGTGAGGGCTTGCTAACTAAGGAACAGTACGATCTAATAGTAAAGAGAGCGGATAAGTTGCTAGAGATGATTGAGAAGGAACCTAAGAGCAGGTACTGGCTTAAGAGAGCCCTCTACGAGAGGGAGAAGCAGGAAGAGTTAAGGGCCGGTAAGCCCTCCTAATAATTATTTCAAGATTAAGTATAAGGTAAATTAACCATGATACCTACCTAGGAAACTAGGTGCATTAATTGGGGGGTAGAAAGAAGGTACTCTTAATCACGAGTAGGCTAGCGCACCCGGTAGTTAAGGAGGTTGTAGACAAGGCGATTAGGGAGGGTAGGATTAACTACGACGCAGAAGTTCTTGCGCTGCCTATCGACGTTGCGGCACTAATGACTACGGACTACATAGCTGATTACTTAAGGAGACTTAACATAAGTAGCAGGGACTATGACGTAATAGTTGTTCCAGGCCTAGCTAGGGGTTCGTGCAGGATTATCGAGGATGTGGTAGGTATTAAGGCTGTTAAAGGAACGATATATGCTAGCGACATTCCAGCGCTACTTACATTCGATCTAAGTAAGTTATCGAGTGATGAAGCAGCTGATAGAGTAGTTAAGGAGTACCTAAGGAGTAGCGCCGCTGAGTTACTAGCTAGGATTGAAAACGAAGTACCTAAGCGTAAACACTTGAGAATAGGTAACGTACTAGTACCTACTCAACCGCCACCAATGAGGGTAATTGCTGAAGTCACTGAAGCGCACTTACTAAGTAAGGACGCCCTACTGAAGAGAGTGCTTAAGCTTATTGAGGAAGGTGCCGACATGGTCAGCGTAGGCTTCGAAGCGGGTAACCCGCACCCAGACAAGGTCGGTGAAGTAGTTAAGTTCCTTAAGAGAGAAGTAGCGGCACCCATAGCTATAGACACTGTGATTCCGAGTGAGATCTTAGAGGGCGTTAAGGCTGGAGCTGACCTAGTACTTAGTTTAACGAGGGAAAACATACCTAAGGTAGCTGAAGTCCTAGGTAATGTAGCAGCAGTAGTAATACCTCAAGGAGATAGCGGGGTACCGAGTGACCCGCTAAGAAGACCTCAAGTACTCGAGGACAATATTGCGCTAGCTAGGAAGTACGGCGTAGAGAACATAATAGCGGACTTAATCCTTGATCCCCCTGGCTCAGGCACTACCCTCAAATCATTAATTAGTTACTACGAATTCAAGCAGAAGCACCCTGAAGTACCTATACTAATGGGTATAGGTAACGTTGCTGAGTTCATTGATGCTGATAGCGTTGGGGTTAATGCATTACTGACTATACTGGCGCTAGAGGTGGGCGCTAGCCTGCTACTTACTGTGGAGAAGAGCACTAAGGCTCAAGGATCAACGCTAGAAGTAGCTACAGCATCGCAAATGGCCTCCATAGCCTGGGTGAGGGAGTCGCCGCCTAAGGACTTAGGAATAGACCTATTAATACTTAAGGACAAGACGAGGGTAGCAATACCTCTTACTGTCGACCGCGAAGTAAGAGTAATTAACGTAGGGGGTGAGGTGAGTGAGGAGTTACGTCATACAGGGCTAGATCCCATGGGGATCTTTAAGATCAGGGTAAACTACGATGATGAGGTTATAGAGGCGCTATACGTAGGCAGAAAAGGCAGGATCCTAATAAGAGGTAAGAACGCTAAATCAATATTGAATTACATACTAGAGAACAAGTTGGTCTCCAAGCTAAGTCACGCCGCCTACTTAGGCTCTGAACTAACTAAGGCTGAGGAAGCGCTTAGAATACATAAGAATTACGTGCAGGAGGAACCACTATTTAAGGAAAAGAAGTACTTGAGGCCCGGGGCGCGGAAACTTAAGTGAGGTGGCAATGATGTTCGTTTCCGTGACATCTCATGCCAGACTACACCTTGGATTCTACAACATATTGAGTGATGGAGTAGCTTACGGCAGTATCGGAGTAGCTATAGACCACCCAGTTACTTCAGTATCAGTAAGGGACGCAGAATCGAGTAGAGTGGTAAATGTGTCGGGCGTCTATGTAGATGACGTTATTAATGAGGTCTTAAGCAGATTTAATGATGTAGCTGTGGAGTTAAGGATTGAGGAGGCCATACCTAGGCATGTAGGCTTAGGATCAACTACTCAGCTAGTGCTCAGCACGGGATGCGCTCTCTCAAAAATTCTTGGGACTCCATGCGATGCTCGTAAATTAGCCCTAATCTTCAGGAGGGGGCGTATCTCGGGCATAGGTATTGCTGCATTCGAGAGGGGTGGATTCATAGTTGATTCTGGGCGTAGGGTAAGGGATGGAGTTATTGAGGAACCGAAATCAATTAACGATATCCCGCAGGTTATCTTCCGTCATCCGCTACCGCGCAGCTGGTGCTTCATAGTAGTAATACCTAAAGGTGTGAGAGGGCTTGATGAACGTGCAGAGAGGGAGTTTCTCGACGTACCCTATGAACCTCCAGAAGAGCTACAGGACGAGTTACGTAGGACACTGATACTTCATCTGCTGCCTTCGATTACTAGGAGAGACGCTGAGGTCTTCGGGAAGTCAATTACGAGGATCCAAGAGTTGGTGGGTAGGTACTTCTCGAGGTATCAGGGAGGGATATACTGCTGTGATGAGACGGAGTGTGCCGTGAGGTCGCTGCTAAGGAATGGTGCTTACGGTGCTGGCCAGAGCAGTTGGGGGCCTACAGCGTACGGGGTAGTATGTGGTTATAGGAGAGCTCTCAAGGTGCTAGAGGGAGTTAAGAGAGACCTCTCACGTAGAGGTATTGAAGCAGCGTACTACATAGTGCGTGCAAAGAATAGAGGTGCGACTGTGAGGGTGGAGAGTAGTTAGGTTTAAGTTAGCTCAACAACAACGTAGTTCCGCTCGCCCTCATATAACTTAACTCTTACTGGCATACCTAAGCGTTCCTTAATTTCCTTAGCTATGCTGAGGGCTAAGTAC